>JAUCQC010000169.1 GCA_030372965.1 bacterium | reverse complement strand
ACGAGACGGCCGGAACCCAGATCAGCCTGTCCGTCGACTCCCTGCAGGGCGACGGCGTGTCGACGCGCTACGCCTTCCAGGGCTGGAGCGACGGCCTGCCGCGCACCCACACCATCACGGTGACGGGAACGACGCAGAGGATCACCGCCGCCTTCGGGGCGCAGTATTTTCTTGATGTGCAGTCCGAATACGGCGCCCACACCGGCGAAGGGTGGTACGCCTCGGGCGCTTCGGCCACGGTGCGCATCGACACCGCCGCTTCCGTGACCCCGGTCACGCGTCAGCGGTTCGCGGGATGGACCGGGACGGGTCCGGGATCCGTGACGTCGGCGTCCCCGCAAATCCAGTGCACGGTGCTGGGCCCCGTCATCGAACGGGCCCGCTGGGACGCCCAGTGCCGGGTGCAGACGGCGGTTTTCCCGGCCGAGGTGCCGGGCGCCCGCATCACGCGGACACCGGCGGCCGACTGGTACACGCTCGGCGCCACCCTGACCCTCACGGCCATCGCGGAAGACACCGCCCACCCGTTTCTGAACTGGCGCGGAGACATCACCAGCGCGGACAACCCGCTGGTTTTCACCGTGGCCAAACCGATGTCGATCACCGGGCGGTTCTACGTGCCGGACGACCCGCCCGTGGTCAACGGGTTCCCGAACCTGATTCTCAAGGAGGACGAACCGCAGACCTACGCCTTCAGCTGGCTGGCGCAGTACGTCGAGGACCGCAACGATCCCATCGAAACCATGATTTTCGATTTCAGCGGGGCCTATCATCTTTTTTTCGACGTCGATTACGCGGAACGGACCCTGACCGTCCGTCCCGGCAGGGACTGGAACGGGACGGAAGTCGTGGTGATCACGGCCATCGACCCCTACGGCATCAGCGACGCGGACACCTTCACGGTCAAGGTCCTGCCGGTGGAGGATCCGCCCGAGCGTTTCGGCCTGATCTATCCCCAGCAGGACACGACCCTTGATTACTGGCCCATCCCCCTGGAATTCCGGTGGCGCGCGGCGCCTGACCCGGATCCCGGGGACGGCGTGAAATACAGCTTTCTCCTCACCACGTCTCCGGATCTGACCGGCCCCGGCATCTTCAAGATGTCGCTTATTCCGGACACGACCCTGTTCGTGTCGCCCCGGTCAAAGGGGGACTATTACTGGGGCGTGGTGGCGCAGGACACCAAGGGCAACTCGACGGTGTGCGACTACGTGCACCATTTCCGGTTCGAACCGTCGGCCGTGGAGACCCGGCGGGAAGCGCCGGACCGTTTCGGGCTGGAACCGAATTACCCGAATCCCTTCAACCCGTCCACGGCCGTGCCCTTCCAGGTGGCGAAACCCGGGCCCGTGAAACTCAGGGTTTTCGATCTGCGGGGAAGGGCCGTGAAAACCCTTGAGGACGGGCGCTTCAATCCCGGTTATTACGAGTCCACGTGGGACGGATGCGACGAGAGCGGGCGGCCCGTGGCGTCCGGGGTGTACGTGATTTCGATTCAGGCCGCGGATTTCGTGAAGCAGAGGAAGATGCTGCTGATGCGGTGATCAGGGCTCAAAAGGAAAAAGAAAACGCTCCGGGAGGTTCTGAACCTCCCGGAGCGTTTCTGCTTCTAAGACGCACCTTCAAGGTGCGCCGTAGAGTGCATGCCGTTACCGAATCGAATACGAGACCGCCAGGGTGAACACGTTCGCGTGGAAATTGTACTTGCCGGCGAAATTCTCGTACATGCCGTCCGGAGAATTGACCGGATTGTATTCCGTGATGTCCTTCTCGCCGAACATCACGTTTTCATACGCCAGATCCACGGCGAGTTTGCCCATGTGGAGGCCGAGGCCTCCGGTGACGACGGTGCGGGTGTTCGGATCCAGCAGGGTCGGATTCATGGTCTCATCCGGCACTGGCGAGGGCACGGTGTAGCCGCCGAGCCGGACGAACAGTTTCTTGCATCCGGCGTCCCAGGCCAGGTATTCGGCGCCGACTCCGATTTCCATCGTGTTTTCCCAGTCGAGCAGGAGGGTCTGGAGCACATCGTCGCCCTTCTTGACCTCGACTTCGTCCCAGGCGCTCCAATTCGTCAGGGAAACGTCGGCGGTGAGGGTCAGCTTGCAGATCGGCTTGTACGCGACGCCGATGCCGGCCACCCAGGGAAGCGGCAATGCGGCTTCGATGTCGTCGACTTCGTCGTTCACGTAGGTGGCGCCGGAGAACGCGCCGGCGGCCTGGAGAAAGGATGGGGCATACGCGGCGGTCGCGGGATTCGCCGCCAGGGCCGTGGCCACGTTGGAAAGAAGAGAAGCATAAGTGGCGTTCGCGGGAAGAATGACTTTCGTCGCCATGCTGCCCTTGAGCTTCAGGTCGGTGGAGTAGCGGCCGCTCAGACCCACGGACAGCTTGTCCGAAACCTTGTACAGAAGTCCGAGATTGGCGCCGAATGCGGAACCTGATCCGTCCAGTTCGCTGGCCGCGATGAGCCGGTTCCAGTCTGGATTCCAGGGAAGACTGGCGGGAACCTGCGGGTTCACCGCGTTGACCATCGCCAGTCCGCCGTTGATCGCGGCCCAGTTGGCCAGCAGCGGGTTGAACGGAAACGCGGCCTGGCGAAGGGTCATCTTGCCCCACGTGTACTTCACGCCGAGACCCACGGAGAACTTGTCCGACACTTTGTACGCCACGGTCGGCTGCACGTCTATGACCTGGTGGTCGCTGTAAAATTCAGTTTCCTCGGTCATGGCGGAGGGTCCGTATCCGGCCGGTGTGTCGAACAGATCCCATTCCGTTCCGAGGCCGTTCGGAGCGTAAACGCCCAGGCCGACGGTCCACTTTTCGCAGGGTTTGTAGAAGATGCCCAGCGCCGGAACCAGGAAGTTTCTTGCTTCGGCATCCACTTCGCCGGCCTTCATGCCGGTGAACGGAACGCCGGGATACGGATACGCCTCGTAACTGCCCCTCGGCATGATCATGCCGGCCGAAAAGCCGATTTCCCACTTGCCGAACTGGGTCGCGCCGGCCGGGTTGAAATACACGGCGCTCCAGTCGTCCGACAGGCCGCGGAATGCGCTGCCCATGGCCGTGGACTTGGCGCCGACGGTTCCGATCTGCGTGCCGTTGCTTGCGAAAACGGATGAAACGAGCGCGAGAAGCATGAGAACACTCAACATGCGACGACTCATGACTGCCTCCTCCTTGTGTGAGATTTCGCTTTGCGGATAATGGACTCCGCCTGACCATTCTCGAAATCGCGAGAAAGGGGTACCGCCTTCCGGTCTCACCTCCTTTTCATCCCATGGTTCTTCTTCGGATTCTCCTCAGAAGAATATTTTTGTTAAATTTAAAATAAAATTCGGATTTGTCAACCGGTTTTTCTGGCGGTTCAGGCCGCCTGTTCGCGGCAAAACAGCCCGGCTGGAATAAAATCCGCTTGAACCAGCGAGGTTTCATCCGTAAATTACGTCACAGTCGATTCCATTCCCGCGCGTTTGATCGTCATTCGACAGAGGATTTGCCATGAAAAAATCCACCATCCTGTTGTTATTTATTATTTTGCCGCTTTTTTCGTGTTCGCTCGGCCGAATCGGGGGAAAGCCGGATTCGGAGAAGAACAAACCCGGAACCGGCTCCTATGATGAGAGTTTCGACCCTTCCACCCTGGATGACGACACGTTCCGGGTGATTCCACCCAACCAGACCGGAAACAGCGGCACGAACAGCCAGCCGGTCGTGGTTCCGAAAACAACCCGCAGGGCGGACAGCGCGGAAGAGACCGTCCAGGGATACCGCGTCCAGCTGGCCGCCACGACGGACGAGATTCGCGCGCGCGACCTGAAAAAAGAGGCGATGCTGAAGCTGAAAGAGAAAATTTACCTGGTTTTCGAATCGCCCAATTACAAGGTCCGTGTCGGTGATTGCCGGACTTTTGACGAAGCCAGGCTTCTCAAGCAGGAAGTGATCGCCAGCGGCTTCACGGACGCCTGGATCGTCAAAACGAACGTGGTCGCGCAATCGGAATCCGGTGAGTGACGGCTTTTCGCCCGTCTGGCTGAGGCTGGACGGATTCGAGGCCGGCAAATCCATTTAACTCACGCCCCAGTCCTTACCTTCATCCGGGAAGGAACGGAGAGTGAGTTTTTTTCTGCGATTTTGTCCTTGAAAAAAATTGAAAAAATGATTATATTTATTTAAGTTACCGGTTTTTTGGTTTCGCGGAAAAAATGCCGCGAGCCGGTTACCTTTCTTCCCCGCGCCATCCGGGAGGAGTCGAACCCGCCGGGAACCGTCAGAGACCGGCGGACGATGCGGTCACGGGACGAACACGAATCAGCGACAGGCATCTGACAGCCTGATCGAGGAGGATCCATGTCCGGTCACAATAAGTGGAGCACCATCAAACATAAAAAGGGCAAGCTGGACGCGCAGCGCGGGAAGATATTCACCAAGCTCATACGGGAAATCACGACAGCCGCCCGACAGGGCGGGGGCGATGACAAGGCCAACCCCAGGCTGAGAGCCGCCCTGCTTGCCGCCAAGGCAGCCAACATGCCGCAGGACAACATCACCCGGGCCGTTCAGAAGGGCACCGGGGAATTGCCCGGCGTCGTGTACGAGGAGAAGATGTACGAGGGATACGGGCCCGGCGGCGTGGCCATTCTGGTGCACACGCTGACGGACAATCCGAACCGGACCACCTCCGAGGTGCGGCACGCGCTGTCCAAGGGGGGCGGCAACATGGGGGAAAGCGGGTGCGTCTCGTGGATGTTCGAGAACAAGGGCGTCATCTACGTCAACCGGCCGGACTGCGAAGAGGACAGGCTCATGGAGCTGGCCCTGGACGCGGGCGCGGACGACGTGACCTCGGACGACGACGGCTACGAAATCGTCTGCCCCCCGGCCGCGTTTCTGAAGGTCAAGGAAGTGATCGACGGACAGAAAATACCGGTGGCATCGGCGGAGATCACCTGGCATCCCAAGACCGTCATCAAGCTCGAGGGCAAACAGGTGGAGCAGATCGTCAAGCTCATGGAAGCCCTGGAGGATCTGGACGACGTGCAGAACGTGTACTCGAACTTCGACGCCGACATGAAGGACATGGAAGGATAGCGGCCGCGTGCGGGTTCTGGGCATCGATCCGGGAACCCGGATCGTGGGCTTCGGCGTCGTCGGCCTGGAACGGGGAGCCGCGTCCGCGGCCGAGTTCGGCGAGATCCGGGTGCCCCAGACCCGCGCTTTCCCGGAGCGGCTGAAAGTCATCCATGAAGCCGTGCTGGAATTGATCGACCGCGTCCGCCCGGACGCGGTTTCCGTGGAAGAGACCTATGTCACCAGCAACGCCAGGACCACGCTCCGGCTGGGGCACGCCCGGGGCGCTGTCTCTTATACACATCTCCGAGCCCACGA
>JAUCQC010000168.1 GCA_030372965.1 bacterium | reverse complement strand
TACACAGCGCTGTCTCGTGGGCTCGGAGATGTGTATAAGAGACAGGCCGCGGCCGCCGGATTCTTCATCCCGACTTCAGGCAATCCATGGGCTTTTTCGCTTCTCAAGGCCGGATTGTTCGTTTGTGTCGCGGCCATCGGTCTGTACGCGCTCTTCAAATCCCGTTTCCCCTGGGAGAACCGGCCGGCCGAAGCGCCGGCCCGCTCCGAGGAGACCCGCGCCGGTTCCGGCGCTTCCGAGAGCGGCTCCGGCCGGTCGTGGGAGGGCTTCGGCAGGGCGTTCGGGTCCTTCTACCGCAAATATTTGAAGATGGTCCGGGTTTCAATGGCCGCCTCGTCCATCGCCCTTTTCTTCCGCAAGGACGGCATACTCAAGCTCGAATACGGCGAGGACGCGGGGGGATCCATCGAGCCGCACCTGGTGTCGTCCGACGCCAGTCTTCTGGCCCAGGTCATGGCGAATAAAACGCCGTTTCTGCAGAACCACCTGTCGTCCGGCTTTTCCATGTCCGGTCGTCCGGGCACCGAGGTCCGCTCCTTTCTCGGCGCGCCGCTCTGCGCCAAGGACGACGTCGTGGGCGTGCTCGCGATCGGCAGCGAGGCGCCGGACGACTTCGGGGAGGCGGACCTCGCGATGGCGGCCCAGGTCGCCGACCTGATCACCGAGGTGATGTTCGCCTACCGGCAGGGCCTGGAGGAGGAAATCGAGGGGAAAGTCTTCAAGGTGCACCTGGATTTCATCCGCCGCATCAAATCATCCGAGGGCGAGGACGATCTGGTCACGCACTTCACGCAATGCCTCATGCGGCTGTTCCGGTTCGACCGGTTCACCCTGAACCTCCGCGTCGACAAGAGCGAGGAGGGCGTCATCCAGTTCGTCCAGGGCCAGATGGACGGACTCGGCCAGGGCATCCGGTTTCCGCTCGACGAGGGACTCAGCGGATGGGTGCTGAAGCGGAACACGCCGCTCATCATTGCGGACATCGGGGAGGGGGATTACCTGAGGCCCCGGTATTTCAAGGGAGAGAACAACAAGCACGGCCTCCGCTCGTTCATCGGCATCCCGCTCGGGGACGCCGGAGGCGCCTGGGGCTGTTTCAGCCTCGAGAGCCGCCGGCCCGGTCAGTACGGCGAGAAGGCGAGGGACGTGCTCATCAATTTCGCGACGCAGTTCGATCTGGCTTTCCAGCGCATGCGTGGCGGCCGTCCCATTCAATCCACCCGGCCGGCCGAGAGTCCGACCGGATCCGTACGTTTCGAATTGGAATAGAAAGGAGTCGTCGTTCATGGCAAAGGCAAAAAGCTTCGCCGACAAGGTGGCGAAGAACACGATGGATTTCAAGAAGCATTGCCCCAAGTGCGGAGAGGCGTACGCCAACATCCAGCTGGTGAAGGCCGAGAAATCCGCCTCCGGCCACTGGCGTTTCAATGACCGCCACGTGGGGGTCTGCAAGTGCAACGAGAAGGAAGTCGTCCAATAATCCGGACCCCCCCCGAACGCGGCCGGCTGGTCCTGGCCACGCGGAACGCGGATAAAGTGGCCGAAATCACGCGCATTCTGGCCATTCCCCACGGCGGTCTGGCATCCCTCCTGGATTACCCGGAAATCCCGGACATCGAAGAAACCGGTCTGACGCTCGAGGACAACGCGCTCATCAAGGCGAGGGAGTCGCACCGGCGGACGGGCCTGCCGTCGCTGGCCGACGACACGGGATTGGAGGTGGACGCGCTGAAGGGCGAGCCGGGCGTTTACTCCAGCCGTTACGCCGGGCCGGGCGCGAGCTACGCGGACAACACGGCCAAGCTGCTCCGGGCGATGGAAGCCGTTCCGGACAAAGACCGTCGTGCGCGGTTCCGCTGTGTCGTTGCGCTGAAAGCCGGGGAACGCGAGGAATGGGTTGAGGGAAAACTCGAGGGCGTCATCCTGAGAGAAACGCGGGGCTCGGGCGGATTCGGGTATGATCCGGTCTTTTTCATCCCCAGGGCCGGCAAAACCCTCGCGGAGATGTCCCTGGAGGAGAAGAACGCGGTCAGCCACAGGGGCGACGCATTCAGGCGCATGGCGGAGCGGCTGGCCGCGAAGCCGGTCTGACATCGAGGCGGACACCCGCATGACGCGTGCGGGGAAGGAACATCGGGGCGTGGCGCAGCCCGGCTAGCGCACCTGCTTTGGGAGCAGGGGGTCGTGGGTCCGAATCCCACCGCCCCGACGCATCAGACAACCTTTCGGGGGACGGAACCCGCGAAAGGTTGTTTTACTTCATAAGCGCCACATGGACGGGTGGGCTTTGACGGATAGACCGATCCCGGTCCGCCGGAATCAGATAACCCGTGCAGACTGGAAGGTTTTACTTTCATTTTGCCATATCGGTCCCCCTCGCAAGCAGCCCTGATATCGATTCCTCTTTCATATTTTATAAATATCAAAAGCTTAGACATGGATTAATTCCGTTCAATCCGTTGGCATATTATTTGTAATATGCTCAATGGGATTTCTCCGAAAAGGGATTGTGATTTTAAGGGGATTGTTGATGAACGGAACTCAAATCCGTGAACTCCGCGTCACCATGGGCCTGACGCAGGAGGAGTTCGCCCACCGCCTGGGCGTCACGCTCTGCACGGTGAACCGCTGGGAGAACAACAAGGTGGCCCCCAGCCGGCTCGCCATCCGGCAGCTGCAGAGCATCGTTTCATCGAAACGGAATCAGAATTGAGACGGCAGGGGACGCGTGTTCCGCGGGACCGCCGCGGCCGCGGGGGGCGGGCCGGAAGCGAATTCACCGATTGACAGGGAGTCGGATCCCATGACCTGGAGCGACGCAGTCGGTTCCATCAACGCCGAGATACTCATCGTCGAGGACAGCCATACCCAGGCGCAGCATCTTCGCCACGTTCTCGAACTCAACCGGTATAAAGTGACGATCGCCTACAACGGCGAGGAGGCCTGCCAGGCGCTCCTGAAGTTCAAGCCGACCATCGTCATCAGCGACGTGGTGATGCCCGAGATGGACGGGTACGAACTCTGCCGGCGGATCAAGCAGAACGAGGAAACCCGGAAGATTCCGGTGATTCTGCTCACCCAGCTTTCCAGCCCCCACGACATCATCAAGGGGCTCGAATGCGGGGCCGATCATTTCATCACCAAGCCGTACAACAAGGAACACCTGCTCTCGCATCTGCAGTACATCTGCGTCAACCGGGAACTCCGCAAAAATTCAATGGCGGATCTCGGCATCGAGATTTTCTTCGCGGGACACAAGCATTTTCTCACCTCCGACCGGATCCAGATTCTGGACCTCCTCTTCTCAACTTACGAGGCGGTCATGCAGAAGAACCGGGAACTCGAGCAGACGAATCAGCGGCTCCAGCATTCCCTGGACACCATCAAGACGCTCGGAGGCCTCATCCCGATCTGCTCCCACTGCAAAAAAATCAGGAACGACAAGGGATACTGGCAGCAGCTGGAGATCTACATCAAGGAGCACACCGACGCGGAATTCACCCACGGACTGTGCCCGGAGTGCGAGAAATCGATCTACTCGAAGTACGCGCCGAAGGAAGACGGACGGAAGAAGACACCCCGGAAAACCGCGGGACAATGAGGACGGAATCCTTCATGCCCAAGCGCATTCTGATCATCGAGAACAACGCGGTGTTCCGCAAGGCGCTCCGGATGCGTCTCGAATCGAACGGCTACGAGACGGTCGACGCGGAGAGCGGACTGGAAGGCCTGAACGCGGTGCGCAAGGAGAATCCCGACCTGGTGATCACCGACATCATGCTGCCCGGGCTCGACGGGCACAAGGTCTGCCGGATGATCAAGTTCGACCGGAAGTTTTCCCGCATTCCGGTCATCGTGCTGACATCGCGCGACCTGGATCAGGACGCGGAGATCGCGAAACAGTGCGGCGCGGACGCGTTCATCCTGAAGACGACCCGTCCGCCGATACTGCTGGAGGTCATCCGCCGCCTGCTGGAGCGCGAACAGATCCCGGAAGCGCCCCCCTGAACCGGCACGTCACTCGGACGCCGATCCCGGGGGCACCGGTCCCGGTCAACGCCGTCACCCAAATTGGATTCAATGCCGGAGTACTTCATGCCTGAAAGCATTCAAACCTGGATGCGGAAGCACCATGTGATCCATGCCGTGGCGCTGGCGCTGGCGCTGTTTTTCTTCGCGGCGGGCCTCGCCGCCGCGCTTCTCCGGCTGGATACCGCGGTGACCGCCCGGCTCCTGCTGGCGTCGTGCCTGGGGGGCGGCGCGACCGCGCTCCTGCTGGCGTTTCTGCTCTGGCGGAGGGATGTCACGCCCTACGCGCGGCTCTCGAAACTCGGCCGCACGCTCAACGAGGAGGACCTGACGAACCTGACCTACGCGGTGACCGAACTCGCCCAGGGCAACCTGGCCGTCCGCTATCAGGTCAGTTCCCAGCCCGTTCCCGAGAAGGACGGCGGAAACGAGGGCGAGCTCGCGCGGATCATGAACGGGATGGTTCAGAACCTGAAGAACATGTCCCTGGAGTTCAACAGCCTCACGGACGTCCCCTGCCGCCGCCTGTGTTACGTGGGCGCCGATTCGTTTCTGGAGGGCCAGAAATGCGGAGAGGTGATGGGGGAGATGCTGGGGGGCAGGGGCAAGATCGCAGTGACGACGGGTTCCTTCACGTCCACCGGGCTCGAACTGCGCCGCAAGGGATTTCAATGCGTCATGCGAGAGCGGTTCCCGGACATCGAAATCGTCCACATCTTTGAAAACGGAGAGAAGCCGGAACTGGCGTTCAAGGGAACGCTGGAAGCCATCGCGAAGCACCCGCATCTCGCGGGAATCTACGTCACCGAAGGCGCCACCCCGTCCGCTGTGGCGCAGGCCGTCAAGGAATCCGGCAAAGCGGGGCAGATCCGGGTCATCGGACACGACATCACGGAGGAATCCGTCTTCTACATCCAGGACGGCACCATCTCGGCGACGCTGGGGCAGAATCCGTTCGCCCAGGGCCATGATCCGGTCATCCACCTTTTCAACCACCTGGTGGCGGGCTGGCAGCCGTCGGTGCCGCGCCTGCTCACCACCATGGAGGTGATCGACGCCTCGAACGTCAAGCAGTTCTGGGAAATCGGGAAAGGGATGGTCCAGTCCCAGGCGGCCATACACGAGATGGCCCATCCCATGCGTCAGATGCCCCGGAATCCGCTCCGCCTGGCCGTGATCGGCCGCGAGGACTCGGCCTTCTGGACTCCGGTCAAGAACGGCGTCCTGCAGGCCGCCCGGGAGCTCTCGGAATACAACACCTCCGTGGACTGGATCATCCCCGAGCGGTCCATGCGCTTCAAGGATTTCAGCGCCGCAGTCTACGGCGAGGCCATCGAATCCCTTCTGGAGAAGGGGTACAACGGACTGGCCACCTGCGTCACGGACCGGGCCCTGGTTCCGTTCATCAACCGGGCCGTCGAAAGGGGCGTTCCGGTCATCACCTTCAACAGCGAGCCCCTGAGCCTGCGCAGTCTGGTGGCCACCATCATGACGCAGGCCGGAAACCTGATGGGCGTCAGCGAACAGCTCGCGGCCTCCACCGTCCAGGTCAGCACCGCCACCTCCCACATCAACACCACCATGGGCGAAGTCGCGCGGGGCACGGTCCAGCAGAACGACCAGATCAAGCGGACCGAGGAGGACCTGGAATCGCTTCTGGGAAACATCGACCGGGTCAGCCACGAGGCTTCGGAAAGCGCGGTCTCCGCCGAAAGCACGGCCAAGGCCGTTCACGAGAGCACGACGGCCATGGACCGGACCATCGGCACGATTCAGTCCATCGAACAGTCGGTCGCCGAAACCGGCCGCGTCATCGGAGAGCTCAGCCAGCATTCCGAGCGCATCGACGTGGCGGTCGAGCTCATCGACGACATCGCCTCCATGGTGAACGTGCTGGCGCTGAACGCCTCCATCGAGGCGACCCGGGCCGGAGAGGCGGGCAAGGGATTCATGGTGGTGGCCAATGAAATCCGCCGGCTGGCCAAGCGGACGGCCGAGGCCACGCGCGAGGTCAATGAACTGATCAGCACCGTGCAGCGGGGGATCGTGAACGTGCAGAAATCCATGGAGGAGGGTCTGTCGAGGGTGCACGATTCGGCCGTCATGACCGACAAGGCCAAGGCCCTCCTGGGCGGCATCCGCGACCTGGTCGAGGCGAACCAGGCCCGGATGAACAAGATCGCGTCGGCCATCAGCAACATGCAGCGCCTCTCGCACCAGGTGGGCGGCGCCATGCAGAACGTGGCGTCGGTCAGCGGGCGGAACGTGCAGGCCGTGGAGGACATCAACGTGGCCACCCGCCAGCTTTCGGACCAGTTCACCGACGTGGCGGGGCTGGCCCAGTCGCTCGAAGTGATTTCCCAAAGCCAGCAGAAACTGCTTGCCAAGTTCACGGTGTCCTGACAGGAATCCCCTTCCGGCGGCCGTTCTGTTCGACCTGGGCGGCGTTTTCATCGATGTGCGCGTGGAGGACGGCCTGTCCGCCTTCCGGCGCCTCGGGCCGGGACCGGACCCGGACCGGATTCGTCGCGTCCTCCTGGATGACGGCCTTCTCGGCCGGTACGAACGCGGCCGCATCGGAAGCCGGGAGTTCCACGCGGAGGCGGTGCGGCGTCTCGGCTGGCCGGTTTCCTTCCCGCGTTTCGCCCGGTGCTGGGGCGCCATGCTGGCCGCTCCGGACCGGAGAATGATGGGTTTTCTCAGGCGCCTGGGCGGACGGACGCTCCGCGTCGCACTCTCCAACACCAATGAACTCCACATCCGGTCCATCGAACGGAGAACCCGGCTGCTCGGGCATTTCGACCGCCATGTCTACTCCTATGTTTGCGGTTTCGCGAAGCCAGAACCTGGCATTTACCGGGCGGCCCTGGACGCGGCGGCCGCGGAACCGGCCGCGTGCCTGTTCGTGGACGATCGTGCCGAAAACGTCCAGGCGGCGCGCCGCATGGGCATTCCATCGGTCCGTTTCGAGGGAACCGACGCGTTTTTGAGGCTCTGGGAGGGGCGTTTCGGACCGGAGTGAGGCGGGGCGGGCTTATTCGAGCAGAAAATGGATGGGATTCCGGGCGTCCCCGTTCTGCATGACCGAGTAATGGATGTGCGGGGCCGTGGATTTGCCGGTGTCTCCGGTGAGCCCGATCAGGTCCCAGCGCTTGACCTGCTGGCCGGTCTTCACGAAGACCTTGGACAGGTGGGCGTACAGGGTCGTGTAGCCGAACCCGTGGTCGAGCACGATGTAGACCCCGTAGCCCTTGTTCGGGACGGCACGCGTGACCGCCTCCTTCACGGTGCCTGCGCCGACCGCGTACACCTCGGATCCCGGCTTGATGGAGATGTCGATGCCGTTGTGCTCCTCGATCTTGCCGGTGAAGGGGTCGATGCGTTTTCCGAAGGAGGAGGACAGCCATCCGCCGCGCACGGGGTGGATGGACGGGTAGTGGGCGATCTCCCGCTGTTTCTTCGAAATGACTTCCTCCAGCTCGGACGTGTTCGCCTGCAGCGCGCGGACCTGGACTGTGATGCGGTTCAGGTCCCATTCGATGGGACGGACTTCCGAGAACTCGAACAGGCCGTCCGGCTTGAGGGACAATTCGGACCCGCCGATGCCGTAGTCCACCTCCGGGAGCGAGAGGAACGCGGTGGTCCGGAGCTGGTGGTTCCGGCGCTGCACGTCCTTGACTTCGGTTTCCAGTTTGCGGACGCGGGCCTCCCACCCCCTGAATGTCTTTTCCAGAACCGCGTTCTTCCGGCTCAGTTCGCGTTCCCGCAGGGATTTGTCCGCGCGGCCGGCCAGCAGATTGACGCCGAGCACGACGAGGATCAGCGCCGCGACGGTTCCCGAGGCGAGCGCCGCCAGTTTCCACCGGGTGAACGAATAGGTCGAGAAGTAATCGCCCTCTTCGTTCAGCACGGCGACCATGAATCGTTTCGGGAGCACCGGGTTTCCGCACCTCAGAAAAGAATTGCTTCTTTCACGCGCTTTTTGTAAACTGATGATGCCGCCGGGCGCCGGCCGCCCGGGATCATTCAGCATCAATATAAATAACAGCCTCGATGAAAGCAACGGACAATTTGGCCGGTCCGCGGAGCCGCCTTCCGGATGCGGCGTTTCCCGATCGCCGGGAAAGGGCGGAACTTTTCACGGACGGGTCCGAAAGGCGCCGAAAGGCGGAATCGGCGTCCGGCGGGTGACCGTATGACCGAAACCAGGGCCAAAATCCTCGTGGTCGAGGACGAGCGCATCGTCGCGGAGGACATCCGGCGCAGTCTCCGGAAGCTCGGATACGACGTGTGCGGTGTCGTCTCGACCGGCCAGGAAGCCGTCCGCAAGGCGCTGCAGCTCCGCCCCGATCTCGTCCTGATGGACATCGTGCTCCGCATGCCCATGAACGGCATCCAGGCCGCCGCAGCCATCCATGAAAAGATCGACGTCCCCGTCATCTACCTCACCGCCTACGCAGATTCCGACACCCTCGAAAAAGCAAAGCAGACCGAACCCTACGGCTATCTTCTCAAGCCGTTCGAGAACCGGGAACTGCAGACCGCCATTGAAATGTCCCTCTACAAGCATCGGACGGAGCGGCGGCTCCGGGAAAACGAGGCCTGGCTTTCGACCACGCTCCGCAGCCTGGCGGAAGGCGTCATCGCCACGAACGAGCGCGCGGAAATCCTCTTCATGAATCCGGTGGCCGAGAAGCTGACCGGGTGGACATTCGGGGAGGTCAACGGCAAACCGTTCTCGTCCGTGTTTCGACTCGTCTCTTCGCGGACCGGCGATCTCCGGCCGGTCGAGAAGGTCCTCAAGTCACGCGCCGTGGTGACGCTGCCTGAGGCGGCGCGCCTGACGCGCAAGAACGGCGAGTCCTTTGACGTCGATTTTCACGCCTCGCCCATACGGGACGAACGGGGAAGAATCTTCGGCGCGGTCGCGGCTTTTCAGGATGTCTCCCTGCGCAACCGGACCGAGGAAGCGCTGAAGAAATCCGAGCGGGAGAAGGGTCTCATTCTCAGCAGTGTCTCGGACATGGTGGTCTATCTGAGCCGCGATCTGGAGATCATCTGGGCCAATGCCGCTGCCGGCAAGGCGATGCGGAAAACGCAGGAGAAGATCGCCGGCGCCCGCTGTCATCAGGTCTGGCACCACCGGAACGCCCCGTGCCCGGACTGCGCCGTGCAGACGGCCCTGCGGACAGGCGCGGCCTCCGACCGCATCGTTGAAACGCGGAACGGGCGCGTCTGGACGGTGAAGGCCTTTCCGGTCCGGAACGACGCGGGCGAGGTCGCCGGCGCCGTCGAGACCCTGCGCGACATCACCGAGCAGAAACGCGCCGAGGAACAGCTGGAAAAGGAGCGGGATTTCATCAACACCCTGATCCAGACCTCGCCGGCTTTCTACGCCGCGGTGGACGGCAAGGCCCGGACCCTGCTCGTGAACCAGACCCTGCTCGGCGCAGCCGGCTATGAAGCGCAGGAGGTGATCGGGAAGGATTTCATAGACCGGTTCATCCATCCCGAGGACCGGGAAGCCGCCCGCAAGGGGCTCCTGGGGCTCATCCGCCGAAAAGAGTCCTCTCTCCACGCGGCCCGCATCAGGACCCGCGCCGGGGCGGAGTTCGCCGTCGAATGGCACGGGCAGTGCGTGACGAGCCGTCGGGGACGGTTCGAATACGCGTTCCTCCTCGGAATCGACGTCACGGAGAGAAAACGGGCCGAGAAGGAGAAGGAACACATCGAGCATCAGCTCCTCCAGGCCCAGAAAATGGAGGCCATCGGGACGCTGACCGGCGGCGTGGCCCATGACTTCAACAATCTGCTCACCGCCATTCAGGGCTGCACCGACATGGCCCTTCAGCGGGTCACTCCGTCCGACGTCATTCACAGGGATCTCCGGGAGGTCCAGGCCGCGGCCGTCCGCGCGGCGGAACTGACGCGTCAGCTCCTGCTGTTCAGCAGCAAGCACCCGACCCGTTTCGTTCCCATCGACGTCAATCAGACGGTGGGCAATCTGCTCCGGATGCTGCACCGTCTGATCGGGGAGGATATCGACGTGCGGACCCAGCTGCAGGGCAACCTGTGGACGATCCGGGCGGACAAGGGAAGCATCGAACAGGTCATCATGAACCTCACGGTCAACGCCCGGGACGCGATGCAGAAAGGCGGCCGCATCACCATCAAGACGGAGAACGCGGTCATCCGGACGCCGGATCGGGCCGACCGTCCGGAGGCGAGGTCCGGCGACTTCGTCCTGCTGTCGGTCAGCGACACGGGGAGCGGCATTCCCGAGGACATCCGGACGCGGATATTCGAGCCTTTTTTCAGCACCAAGGGGCCCGGCGGGGGGACCGGACTGGGTCTGTCGGTCGTTTACGGCATCGTGCGCCAGCACGAGGGCTGGATCGAGGTGCACAGCGAGATCGGCCGGGGAAGCCGGTTCGACATCTATTTCCCGGCCGTGAAGGAGCGCATCCCGGTGACGCATGACACGGCCGTGAGCCTCGAATCGCTCCGCGGCAACGGGGAGAGAATACTGGCGGTCGAAGACTCGGACGGCATCCAGGAGTTTCTGCGGGTGGCCCTCCGGGAGAACGGCTACCTGGTCACCGTGGCCGCGAACGCCGAGGAGGCGCTTCGCCTGTACGGCCAGAACCGGGGCAATTTCGACCTCATTTTCAGCGATGTGGTGCTGCCGGACCAGAGCGGCATCGACCTGGTCGAGAAACTGCGAAAGGACAATCCCGGTCTCCGTGTTCTGTTGAGCAGCGGATACACCGACCATAAAAGCCAGTGGACGGTCATTCAGGAGAGGAATTATCCGTTCATTCAAAAACCGTACAGTCTGCTGCAGCTTCTGAGTACGGTGAAGGAGATGATCAAGAAATAAGACAATTATGTTCTTTCTTGTCTCGAAATTACAATATTGTACCCATTTATCTGATACGGAAACTTATTGAACCCTGTTGAAACAGCTGTCATCCTTCGTTTCCAGCACTATCTCTCCTATTTTTAACCTCTTTTAGATTTTTCGCCGACACAGAAGAATTCCCTCGGGCGTTTTAAGGTTCTTGGTATGGACTTGGAAAACCATTTTTACAACTATTTTGTAGAATGATTAAGATCAATTTACAATATTGTATCTTTGTCGCGTATTTCTGTTGATTGACCTGTTACTGTTAAACAGGTCTTAACGCTTGTTTGTAGGCGTCTTACATCTTATCGATGCAATCGTATTATCCCCCTATTACAATCGGCATTTCATTTGCCTGTATGCAACGCGAAGCTAAACGCGTTTTACGCCCGGCTCCGCTCCGGCATCAGCCGGTTTTCGGACCGGAAACAGCAATGAAACCCAAGAACCGTTCCACCAACTGCGAGGGAATCGTCATGCCCACCAAGGGAACCGCCGAACATCCTGAAACGCCGGACCGGCCGTCCAACGGCGCGGCCTTCTTGCCCATGTCGGCCTATTTCGGGATCAATACGTTCAATGACCAGGTCATGCGCGAAAAACTGCCGAAGGACGTGTACATCAAGCTGCGCGACATCATCCGCAAGGGCGCCAAGCTCGATCCGACGATTTCCAACACGGTCGCGCACGCGCTCAAGGAATGGGCGACCGGCCGGGGCGTGACGCATTTTTCGCACTGGTTCCAGCCGCAGACCGGTTCGACCGCCGAGAAGCACGACGCCTTTCTGGAACTGGACGAGGAGGGGAACGTCATCGAGCGGTTCCGCGGCGAACAGCTCGTCCAGGGGGAGCCGGACGCGTCCTCCTTTCCGAGCGGCGGCATGCGCAGCACCTTCGAGGCGCGCGGGTACACCATGTGGGATCCGTCCAGCCCCGCTTTCATCATGGAAGGCCCCAAGGGGGGCATTCTCTGCATTCCCTCGCTGTTCATCAGCTACACGGGCGAGGCGCTGGACAACAAGACGCCCCTGCTCCGGTCCATGGCGGCGGTCTCCAAATCGGCCCTCAAGGTCCTGCGGCTCTTCGGAAACGACAAGGCCTGCCGCGTCATGACCACCATCGGGACGGAGCAGGAGTACTTTCTGATCGACAAGGACTTTTTTCTGCAGCGCCCGGACCTGCAGATCACGGGACGGACGCTCGTCGGCGCCCTGCCGCCCAAGGGTCAGCAGCTCGAGGATCATTATTTCGGATCGATCAAGGAACGGGTCCTCTCCTTCATGCAGGACGCGGAGCACGAGCTGTACAAGCTCGGCGTGCCGGCCAAGACCCGGCACAACGAGGTGGCGCCCCATCAGTTCGAAATCGCGCCCATCTACGCCGAAGCGAACGTCGGCGCCGACCGGAACCACCTGATCATGGAGATCCTGAAGAAAGTGGCCAACCGGCACGGCCTGGCGCTGCTGCTCCACGAGAAGCCGTTCGCCGGGATCAACGGGAGCGGCAAGCACAACAACTGGTCGATGGCCGATTCCGAGGGCAACAACCTGCTGGAGCCGGGCAAGACGCCGGAACAGAACCTGCAGTTCCTGGTGTTCCTCGTCGCGACCATCAAGGCCGTGCACGATTACGGCGATCTGCTCCGCGCGTCGATCGCGTCGGCCTCGAACGACCACCGGCTGGGCGCCAACGAAGCGCCGCCGGCCATCATGTCCATTTTTCTCGGCGAACAGCTGACGCACATCCTGGAGGCGATCCGCGACGGAAAGATGGCGAAGGCCACGGCCAAGAGCATCATCGACCTGGGCATCCACAACGTGCCGGCCATTCTCCGCGACGCCACGGACCGGAACCGGACGAGCCCCTTCGCCTTCACGGGGAACAAGTTCGAGTTCCGGGCCATCGGATCGTCCGCGTCCGTCTCGTACTCGAACACCGTGCTCAGCGCCGCGGTGGCCGATTCGATCGATATTCTCGTGGCCGACATCGAGGCGGAGATCTCGAAGAAGGGCCGCGAACTGAACGTCGCGGTGATGGAAACCCTCCGGAAGCACATCAAGGCGTCCGAGGCGATTCTCTTCAACGGGAACAACTACAGCCGGGAATGGGAGACCGAGGCCGCCCGCCGAGGCCTGCCGAACGTGAAGAACACCCCGTACGCGCTCGACGCGCTGATCGCGGAGAAGAACGTCAGCCTGTTCCTGCGGCAGAACGTGGCCAGCAAGGTTGAGATCGATTCCCGTTTTCACACCAAGCTGGAACAGTACATCAAGAACGTGGAGATCGAAACGGACACGCTCCTGAACATGGTCGACACCCTGATCATCCCCGCGGCCGTCACGTACCAGAACAAACTGATCCAGGCCGTGAAAGGTCTCAAGGACCTCGAAACCCTGCTGCCCGGCGTTCCCGCCGGCTCCCAGGTCGGGCGGCTCAAGGCTCTGACCGGGCTCATCGAATCCGTCGAAAAGGCGAGCCGGAACCTGGCCGAGGCGGCGGCGAAGGCGGAGGCGGTCGAGGACCTGTCCGGGCGCGCCAAATTCGTCGTGGACAAGGTCGTGCCGCTGATGGACGAACTGAGGAAGCCGGTCGACCAGCTCGAGGTCCTCGTGGAGGACGCCCTCTGGCCGCTGCCCAAGTATTCGAAAATGCTGTTCATCATGTGAGGGAGCGGCCTCCGGCCGCCCGGATTTCCCGCGGGAGGCGGGTCCCCCGGTTCGCCGGGGGCCCGCATCGACGGGACTCCGGCGCTTTCGGAGGTCCGCTGAACCGGCCCGCAGCCGTTCGGCCGGATTGACGCGTGAGGGGAAAAACATGCATTCATCGCATCCGTTTCAAACCGACGCCGCGGGACGCATGCGGCCTTTCGGTCTATATGACCCGGCGAACGACCGGGACAGCTGCGGCGTGGGGTTTGTCTGCCGCGTGGACGGCACGGCGCATCACGCCATGCTCCGCGACGGCATCCGGATACTCGTGAACCTGGAGCACCGCGGAGCCGTCGGCGGCGACAGGAGCACCGGGGACGGGGCCGGCATCATGACCCAGGTTCCCGACGGCTTTTTCCGGAAAGTGTGGACGGGCCTGCGGCTCCCGCCGCCCGGGGAATACGCCGTGGGCATGACCTTTCTGCCGGCCGACGCGGCCCTGGCCGAGCGCTGCATGCGGGCCTTCGAGAGAACCGTGAAAGCCGAACGCTGCGAGGCGCTCGGCTGGCGCGAGGTGCCGACGGACCGTTCGACGCTCGGCCCGCTGGCGCGATCCACGGAACCCCGGGTCGGGCAGTTGTTCGTCGGCCGGGGCGAAATTCCGGCGGACGCCTTCGAAGCCAGGCTGTACGTCATCCGGCGGCTGGTCGAGAAGGAAATCCTGTCCTGGAAGAACCCGGCCGCGGCCGCATTCTACGTCGTGAGCCTGTCGAGCCGCACCCTCGTCTACAAGGGACTGCTCAACGGGCACCAGCTGCCGGAATACTTTCCCGATCTTCTGGACGAGCGCTTCGTCAGCCCGTTTTCGCTCGTGCACCAGCGGTACAGCACCAACACCCTTCCAACCTGGGCGCTGGCCCAGCCGTTCCGGTACGTGGGGCACAACGGGGAGATCAACACGCTCCGGGGCAACATCAACCGGATGCGGGGACGCGAGGCGCTCATGCGGTCGCCGGTCTTTCCCGGGGAGGACATCGAGAAGATCAAGCCCGTGATCCTGGAAGGCGGCAGCGACTCCGCGGTCTTCGATAACGTCCTCGAACTGCTCGTGCTTGCGGGCCGCTCCCTGCCGCACGCCGTCATGATGATGATCCCCGAGGCGTACGGCGGAAGGACCGGTCTCACGGAGGACAAGCACGCCTTCTACGAGTTCCACTCCTCCCTCATGGAACCGTGGGACGGTCCCGCGGCCATGGCCTTCTGCGACGGCCGGTGGATCGGCGCCACCCTCGACCGGAACGGGCTCCGGCCCGCCCGGTTCACGGTCACCCGCGACGGGCTCGTCGCCCTGGCCTCGGAGACCGGCGTCCTGGAATTCGCGGCCGAACAGATTCACCAGCGCGGCAAACTCCAGCCCGGCAAGATGCTGCTCGCGGACCTGAAGCAGAACCGGATCGTGCCGGACAACGAGATCAAGGCGGAGATCTCCCGGCGCCGGCCGTACCGGCGGTGGCTCCGCGAGAACCGGATCGAACTGCGGGGACTGTTCATGCCCTCCCAGGCGCCCCACGTCGACCCGGAGCGGCTGACGCGGCTTCAGCACGCGTTCGGATACACGGACGAGGACCTGCGGATTCTGATCAACCCGATGGCCTCGCGCGGCCAGGAGGCCGTGGGATCGATGGGGAACGACGCGGGACTCCCGGTTCTGTCGTCGCGCCCCCAGCTCCTGTTCTCCTATTTCAAGCAGCTGTTCGCGCAGGTGACCAATCCGCCCATCGATCCGCTCCGCGAGGAGCGGGGCATGTCGCTCGAGAGCAACGTGGGCCGCGAGCGGAATTTCCTCGACGAGAGCCCGGAGCACTGCCGGGGCCTCCGCCTGCACCACCCCATTCTCACCATCGATGACATGGTCCGTATCGCCGAGGCCCGGCATCCCGACCTGCTGAGCCGGCGCATCGACATGCGTTTCCGCGCGGACGGCGGCGGCGCGGCCCTGGACGAGGCGATGGAGCGCATTTTCGCCGAATCGGAGGCGGCGATCGCCTCAGGCGCCGCCATCCTCATCCTTTCGGACCGGGACGTGAACGCCGAATGGGCGCCCGTGCCGTGCCTGATGGCCACGGCCGGCCTGCACCACCACCTGCTCCGGAAGGGCCTGCGGACGTCCACCGGCATCGTCGTGGAGTCCGGCGAGCCGAGGGAAGTGTTCCATTTCGCCCTGCTGATCGGCTACGGCGCGGACGCCGTGTGCCCGACCCTGGCCTTCCAGACGGTGCGCAGCCTGAGCGAGTCCAGCCTGCTCGAACAGCCGCTGCCGCCCGAGATCGCCATGGACAACTACATCACCGCCGTCAAGAAGGGCCTGCTGAAGACGTTCAGCCGCATGGGCATTTCCACGGTGCACAGCTTCTACGGGTCTCAGATCTTCGAGGCGGTCGGCATCGGCCCGGACGTCATCCGCCGGTTTTTCCCCGGCACGGCATCCCCGGTCGGACGCGTCGGCCTGGAGGCGATCGCGCCGGAGTCCCTCCACCGGCTCCGCACGGCCTTTACCCGGGACGGCCGCCTTTAGAAACTTCTCGACGCG
>JAUCQC010000167.1 GCA_030372965.1 bacterium | reverse complement strand
TTCGGAACTCGTCGGCAGCGTCAGATGTGTATAAGAGACAGCGCGGTCCTGGGCGCGGCCCGGGGGCGGCGGGCCGGCCGGTTTTTTCCGGAACGCGGCCCGTAAACGTCGGATCAGAGGGATCAAATCGGGACCGATGCGATTCAGGAATGACGGTTCACCCGTTCCAGGCCTTCAGGCAGAGGCACGCGTTGTGCCCGCCGAAGCCGAACGAGTTTGAAACGGCCGCGGCGATCCTGCGCTCGCGCGCCGTGTTCGGAACATAGTCCAGGTCCAGTTCCGGGTCCGGGACCGAATAATTGATGGTCGGCGGCACGATGCCGTGCACGAGCGTCATCACCGTGGCCACGGCCTCAACCGCCCCGGAAGCGCCGAGCAAATGCCCGATCATGGATTTGTTGGACGAAACCCAGAGCTTCTTCGCGTGGTCCCCGAAGACGTTCTTCACGGCCAGGGTTTCCGTCCGGTCGTTCAGCGGCGTCGAGGTGCCGTGGGCGTTGATGTAGCCGATGTCCTCGGGGTTCAGCTCCGCGCTCCGGAGGGCCGCCCGCATGACCTCGGTCGCGCCGGTGCCATTTTCGTCGGGCGCGGTGATGTGATAGGCGTCGGCCGTGAACCCGAAGCCGCCGAGTTCCGCGTAGATGCGCGCGCCGCGCCTGCGGGCATGTTCGAGCTCCTCCAGGATGAGGACGCCCGCGCCCTCGCCCATGACGAATCCGTCCCGCTCCCGGTCGAAGGGGCGGCTGGCTCGCAGGGGGTCGTCGTTCCGCACGGACAGGGCCTTCATGTTGTTGAATCCGGCCACGGCCATGGGCGTGAGCACCGCCTCGTTGCCCCCGGCGACCATCACGTCCGCGTCCCCGCGCTCGATGTGCATCATCGCGGCCCCGATGCCGTGGGCGCCCGAGGCGCACGCGGAGACCGTCGCGTAATTCGGCCCGCGGAACCCGAACCGGATGGACAGGTGCCCGGTCACGATGTCGCCGATGAGCATGGGAATGAAGAAGGGGCTGACGCGGCCGGGCCCCTTTTCG
The DNA here is from genome assembly GCA_030372965.1 of bacterium. Lineage (GTDB taxonomy): Bacteria > Zhuqueibacterota > QNDG01 > QNDG01 > DTFT01 > JAFGAX01. The sequence goes on along the minus strand of JAUCQC010000167.1, from coordinate 2,373 downwards.
ATGAGCTTGCGGTGCTCCGTGTCGTAGGTGCACATGCCGCCGATGCCGGAGCTGACGATCACCCCGACGCGCGTGGGATCCAGCTTCGCGGGATCGAGGCCCGAATCGGCCACGGCCTGGCACCCGGCGGCGAGCCCGTACTGGGCGAAAAGGTCCATCCGCCGGGCCTCCTTCGCGTCCAGCCAGGCGGAGACGTCGAATCCCTTGACTTCGCACGCGAATTTCGTGTCGTGGGCCTCGACGCTGAACCGCGTCAGGGGGCCCGCGCCGTTGGCGCCGGAAATCAATCCCTTCCAAAAGGCGTCGACCGTGTTTCCGATCGGGGTAACGGCCCCCAGACCGGTGACCACGACCCGGCGTTGTCGCATGGCACCATCCTCCGATTGTTCGGGGCCGTCCGGAAAGGCCTCATCCCCCGCCGAACCGTTGAACGGCGGCGGAGGCGCGGCCGAAGACCCTTCGGACGGCCCCTTTCATCAACTCAAATTGGAAAACCGGACAAAAAACCGCGGGTTACTTCTTCTCCGCCATCCGCTTTTCCAGGTACTCCATGGCCTTGCCCACGGACGTGAGCTTCTCGGCGTCCTCGTCGGGAATTTCGATGTCGAATTCCTCCTCGAACGCCATGACGAGTTCCACGGTATCGAGGGAATCGGCGCCCAGGTCATCGACGAAAGAGGCCTGCGGAGTGATCTCGTTCGGATCCACGCCCAAACGATCCACGATGATCTCCTTGAATTTCTCCTTGTCCAGCATGACGATTGCACCTCCTTGTTTTGTGCTCGATTTGCCCAGTTTCCTCTCCTTCCGGCGGACGGTTCCCTCACCGGATCCCGCCGCCGTCCATCTGTTGCTTATGCCATCACCATCCCGCCGTCCACAGGGATCACCTGTCCGGTCACGTAATCCGAAGCCGGGGACGCCAGAAAGGCGACGACCCGGGCCACGTCCTGCGGCGATCCCGGACGCTTCATGGGAATCTGGGACAGGAAGGCGTCCCGCGCCTCGGCCGGCAGATGCGCGGTCATCTCGGTCTCGATGTATCCCGGCGCCACCGCGTTGGCCTGCACGTTGCGCGAGGCCAGTTCCCGGGCCACGCTTTTCGTCAGCCCGACGAGGCCCGCCTTGGAGGCGGCGTAATTGGCCTGGCCCGCGTTGCCCATGAGCCCGACCACGGACGCGATATTGACGATTTTGCCCCCGCGCTGCTTCATCATGGGCCGGCTCGCGGCCCGGGTGCAGAGAAAAGCGCCCTTGAGATTGACCTGCAGGACGAGGTCCCAGTCCTTCTCGTCCATGCGCATCAGCAGGTTGTCGCGCGTCACGCCCGCGTTGTTCACCAGGATGTCGATTCGGCCCAGGGCCCCGATCGTCGCCTGGACCATGGCCTCCGCGTCCTCGGCCCGGGAGACGTCCGCCCTGACCGAGGCCGTCCGGACGCCGAGACCGGCCGCCTCGGCCGCGGTCTGCGCCGCGATGTCCGCGTCGATGTCCGAAACCATCACATCCGCGCCCTGAGAAGCCAGCTCGAGAACGATGGCCTTTCCGATTCCCCGGCCCCCGCCGGTCACCAGCGCGATTTTTCCAGTCAGATTGCCCATGTCCCTGATTCCGTCTCCTGTGTTGGATGCGCCCGGCGGAAGCCCGCCGGCCTGCCGCCCCCGGACCGGGGACGGGGTTCGGGCCGCTCAGGCCCGCACAGCCTCGATGTCCGCGAGCGAGCCGCAGGAAATCACTTCCGCGTCCCGTTCGATGCGCTTCACCAGGCCGGCCAGAACCTTGCCCGGCCCCACCTCGAAAAACGTCGTGACACCATCCCGCACCATGGACTGGATGGTCTCGACCCAGCGGACCGGGTGGGTCATCTGCCGGGTCAGCATGCCGCGGATCGCCTCCGGGTCCAGGACAGCCTCTGCCGCCACGTTGGTGTACACCGGGACGGCCGGTCGGCTGAACGCCGGCCGGGCGAGAGCCGGCGCGAACTCGGCCGCGGTTTCCTCCATGAGGGGCGAATGAAAAGCGCCTGAAACCGGCAGTTCCAGAACCCGTTTCGCGCCCTTCGCCTTCGCCGCCTCGGCCGCGGCCCGCACGCCCTCCCGGGTTCCCGAGATCACGGTCTGCTCGGGCGAGTTGAAATTGGCCGGCTGGACGACGCCCGCGCCCGAGGCTTCGCGGCAGAGATCCGCGACGTCTGCGGGCGACAGGCCGATGACCGCGGCCATTGCGCCCGGCCGCTTCGAACCGGCCTCCGACATGAGGCGCGAACGCTCGCGGACCAGGACGAGCGCGTCGTCGAAGGACAGGACGCCCGCCGAGACCAGCGCCGAATACTCGCCCAGGCTGTGACCGCTGTCTCTTATACACATCTCCGAG
>JAUCQC010000166.1 GCA_030372965.1 bacterium | reverse complement strand
CCTTCATCGGCATCAAGTCGTTCGATCTCACCAACAACCTGACCGACATCGGCTGTCCGGAGAAGTTCATCTCCCCGCTCGTCCAGCAGCTTCCCAAGCTGTGGGCGCTGTACGACGGGTACGGGCTCGAGACGATCGAGTGCAATCCCATCCTCATGAAAAAGGTCGAGAACACCTACGTGCCGACGGCGGCCGACATCAAGATCAAGTTCGACCAGGACAACCCCGCGTGGCGGCGGCTCGGCCTGCCGCCCCTCCTCTTCCAGTCGGAGGTTTCTCCGTTCGAGGCGGAGATCAACCGCCTGCGCACCTATCAGGGGCAGAGCGACGTGCTCGAGCTCAACCCGCAGGGAACCATCATCCCCTTCATGTTCGGGGGCGGCGCCAACACGGCGGCCACCGAGACGCTGGGCGACCACGCGATTTTTTCGTCCGACTTCGGCGGGAACCCGCCGTACGGCAAGATGTACGAGATCGCGCGCATCGTGTTCAAGCACTGGTTCGACCGGGCCAACGTGATCCTCATCATCGGCGGAAAGGCGAACAACACGGACATCTACGTGACGTTCAAGGGCATTTTCGACGCCCTGCGCGACCACGTCGCGGCCCACGGCAGGCGGCCGGTCTCGGTCGTGATCGGCCGGGGCGGGCCGAACCTGATCAGCGGGATGATGTACGCCAAGGACATCCTCGACACGCTGAAGCTCCCGTACAAGATGTTCGGTTTCGACTCGTCCATGATCGAGGTGCTCGAGTACGCCAAGAAAATGGACGACTGGTGGGGCCGCGAGGGCCGCGACCGGTACCGGAAGGCGGTGGCCTCATGAGACCGCTTGTCACCAAGCCGTTTCCCTATTTCGTGGGCGTCTATTCGCTCGAGGAGCTCGTCACCCGCAAGTCGCGCGTGTGCGTGATCAACATTCTCGGCAACGAGAGCCGCAAGGTCACGCCCGTGTCGCACGCGTACAGCGGCGGCAATGTCGTGGCCGGCGTCCAGTACGGCCGCCACGGGGTGCTCGAAACGGACGCCGGCGACATCCCCGTGTACCACAGCGTCCGCGACGTGATGAAGCACGGCCACGACTTCGACATCGGCGTCATCTACCTGCCGCCCGCGGCGGTCAGCCAGGCCGTCTGGGAGCTGGTCCGGTTCAACAGCGCGCTCAAGCGCATCGTGATCGTCACCGAGAAGGTCTCGACGCGCGATTCGCGCAACATCCGCGACATCTGCCAGAGCGCGGGCGTGGATGTCATCGGCGCCAACTGCCTGGGCGTGGCCAACGCCTGGGACCACGTGCGCGTGGGCGGGGCCCTGGGCGGCGACCACCCGGAGGAAACCCTGCGGAAAGGCACCGTGGCCATCCATTCCAATTCGGGCAATTTCACGTCGACCATCGCCGAGTACCTCAAGGTCGCGGGATTCGGCATCACCACGGCGGTCAGCTCGGGCAAGGACGTGTACGTGCATTTCGCGCTCCCCGAGTTTCTGTACGCCGCGCAGAACGACACGCGCACCAAGGCCGTCGCCCTGTACGTGGAGCCGGGCGGGTATTACGAGAAAATGGCGCTCGACTGGATCCAGTCCCGGCTGTTCGGGTTCAGCAAGCCCATGGTGGTCTGCGTCACGGGGCGGTGGAAGAAGAACCTCGAGCGCGCGTGCGGGCACGCGGGCGCCATGGCGGGTTCCGGGAGCGACGCGGAATCGAAGGAAAAGTGGTTCGACGATTATTTCGGCGTCCCGGTCTTCGACCCCGCCAGCCCCAAGGTGAGCAAGAAGGGCGTCCGGGTCTCCTCGCTCCAGCACTTCCCAGACGCCATGCGCGCCGTGTACGCCAAGATCGACGAAAAGCCCGATTTCGAGGCGTCCGGCGACCTGTCGCTCAAGCTCTGGATCTCCGACTCGTTCTTCCCGCTGCCGCCGGAGCTGGACCTGCCGGTGGTGCGGGCCATTCCGCCTTACGACCAGCGCATCCAGGAGAACAACCGCCTGATCGGCGCGCACTTCCTGCGCCAGAACATGCGGCACAAGTCGGGCGCGTCGCGCCTCAATCCGTCGACCCAGGTCGCGGAACTCCACGGCGTGTCCGTGCTCGAGCTGTCCCGGAACGCGTTCGAGGACAACGTCTTCTTCAGCCTGGCCAAGGTCATGCCGTCCCGGGCCGCGTCCCGGGCGCTGAACCGCGTGATGTACGCCCTGGTCCGGATGCAGACGGTGAGGCCGGAGTCCTTCGACGAAGCCCGGCAGGCCGACTGCGCGCCGAACGCATTTCTCGCATCCGTCGCCGCGTCCATCGGGGATCCGCCCCTGGTCCGGGGCGTGCGGTCCATGACGGCCTTTCTCATCGACCTGATGCGCGAGCACGGCATCACGGAACAGACTGAAAGACTGCCGGACGAAGCCGCGGGGAAACTCGAGGGCGAATGCCTGACGCGGACCGCCCCGGCCGACGCCTCGGAGTGGGCCGCCCTGCTCGACGCGGCGCTCGACGCGGAACTGCCGCCGTCCCCCGTGACCGCGGTCGTCCGGCACGTCTCCGCGGCCCGGGCCTCCGGAAAAGCGCACCTGAAACAGCCGGTCGAGTTCGCCTTCGCCGCGGTTCTGACCGCCCTGTTCTGGAAGCCCATGCTCGAAAAGCGGATCTCGCGCGATGTCACGGAAAACGCGATCGCCTACCTGAACGTCATCGCGGCCCTGGTCCGGCACGCCGTGATCGACCCCGCGTCCAACACGTTCTGGAAAGGGCTCGCGAAGCCCGGAGCGGCATCCGCCGGGTCCGCCAGGCTCACGGACACGCTTTTCCGCGTTCTCTTCAACCGGAAACCCGCGGACACGGAGTCCGCGGAACTCCAGACCCTGCTCGGCCTGACGGTGACGAACGGGCCCGGCACGCTCTCCGCGATGGGCGCCAAGGAGTCGGTGAGCGCCCGGAACGCGATCCCCACGGCTTTCGCCGGGTTTCTGACGAACACGGGCATGGCGCACGGCGGGAACGGGTTCGAAGCCGTCGAATTTCTCATCGGGCATTTCATGGACAGCCCGCTCCGGGATCCGGGCGACCCGAAGGACCCGGCCGACCTGCAGGCCCTGGCGTCGTCCGCGGCCAAGTCGTATTTCAAGTACAAGCAGGCGCAGAAAGCGCTCGAGAACCCGTCGTACAAACGGATCCCCTGCATCAACCATCCGGTGTTCAAGGGCAAGGACGTGAACATCGACCCGCGAGAGGATTTCATCCGCAAGGAGATGGCGGGCCGCGGCGGCCACAACGCCTTTCTCGAGTTCTATCACCACCTGGTCCGCGAGCTGTTCAACGAGGGCGCCACGGAGAACGTGTTCTGCGTGAACGTGGACGCGGTGCTGGCCTGCGTGGCGCTGAAGCTCATGTGGACGGACCTGCGCGAGAAACGCATGACGACCCGGCAGGCCCAGGACCTGGTCTTCATCCTGTTCCTGCTCGGCCGCGCGGTCGGAACCGCGGCGGAAATCGCGGATCACAGGGACCGCGGCGAGGACATGGACTGCCGGACGCCGCAGAGCGAGATCGAGTTTGTCCTCTGACGGCGGGCCTCAGCCCCTCGTCGAATGCGTGCCCAATTTCAGCGAGGGCCGCGACACGGACGTGATCCGGGCGGTGGTGGACGCGGCCGCGGGCGCTCCCGGCGTCCGCGTGCTGAACGTGGATTCCGGACCGGACGCCAACCGGACGGTGCTCACCTTCGCGGGCCCGGCCGAAGCGTGCCTGGAGGCCGGGTTCCGGACGTTTCGGGCCGCGGCGGAGAAGATCGACATGCGCGGGCAGAGCGGCGTCCACCCGCGCATCGGGGCCCTGGATGTGTTTCCCTTCGTGCCGCTCCGGGGCATCGGGCCGGACGCATGCGCGGCCCTGGCCCGCCGCCTCGCGGAAAGAGTGGGGAACGAACTGGGCGTTCCCGCGTATCTGTATGGAGGGGCGGCGGCGGGGGAGAGCCGGAGAAGCCTCTCCAGCCTGAGGGCCGGCGGTTACGAGGGCCTCGAGTCGCGCATGGCCGATCCGGCCTGGGCCCCGGATTTCGGGCCGGCCCGGTTCAATCCCAGATTCGGCGCGTGCGCCATCGGAAGCCGCGGCATTCTGATCGCCTACAACGTGAATCTCGCGGATCCGGACCCCGCAGTCGCGAGGCGCATCGCGGCGGCCATACGAGAAAGCGGCGCGGCCGGGAAACCGGGGTTGTTCAAGGCCTGCAAGGCAATCGGATGGCGCATCGAAAGCCGCGGGTGTTCGCAGGTTTCGACCAATCTGACGGATTTCCGCGTCACGCCCCCGCACCGGGTGCACGAAGCCTGCTCCCGGCTGGCCGCGGAGGCGGGCACATCCGTGACCGGAAGCGAAATCGTCGGCCTGACGCCGCTCGAAGCGTTGACAGCCGCTGGGCGCTTCCACGCGGGCGTTCGGGACAAGGATCCGGAATCCGTCCCCTCCATCGGGGAGGACGAAGCGATACGCGCCGCGATTCTCGGCCTCGGACTGAATGACTGGTACCCGTTCGACCCGGACCTGAAGATTCTGGAACGGTGCCTGAAACGGTCGGGGTTGCTGTAAACCGCGTACAGGGCAAAGCGCATGGCGCGAAGCGCAGAGCGCAGAGCGCAGAGCGCAGAGCGCAGAGCGCAGAGCGCAGAGCGCAGAGCGTAAAACAAGACAGTCACTGTGTCATCCACCCGGTTGAAACGGTCCATCAGACAATGAAGGAGAAACCCATGAAACGCATGATGGTGGCGGCGCTGGTCCTCGCCTCGGCCCTGGCGGCCTCGGCGGACACGAAAATTCGGCAGAAACACCACAACGACGCGTTCACGGTGATGGGGCAGACCCAGCCGGCCAGGGATTACGAGGGAACCCTCTGGTTCGGCCAGGACAGGGCCAGGAATGACATGGACAAGCAGTCGATCATCATGCGTATGGACAAGGGCGTCGTGATCGTGCTGAACCACGAGAACAAGACCTGGACGGAACTGCCGATGGATATGTCCAAAGCCGTGGCTCAGGCGGCGCGGGAATCCGGGGAAGACGTGCCGGAGGGCCTTCCGGCCGGGATGCAGGAGATGATGAAGGGCATGTTTAAAGACATGAAGTTCACCGTGACCGAGACAGCCGAAAAGGCCGTGATCAACGGGTGGAACTGCCGCAAATACATCCAGAAAGTCGAAGGCGGCATGGCGCCCTCGACATCCGAGATCTGGGCGTCGACGGACGTCAAACTGGATTACAAAATGATGGCCAAAATGTCCGCCTCCATGATGGCCATGCAGCCCGGACTGAAGGAGATGGTCGCGGACATTCAGAAGGAGACCGAGAAAATCAAGGGCATGACGGTGAAGTCGGTCACGGTTTCAACGGTCATGAACTCCAAAATGAAGTCTTCCATCGAGCTGATCGAGGTGAAGAACGATGTGACGCCGCCCGCGGGCATCTACGAGCCGCCGGCGGGGTACAAGAAGGTCAAGGGGATGCAGTGACATCCTGTTCCGGGTTTCGAGTTCCGGGTTCCGAGTTGAAAAGTGATTAATATTTGTTAACCCGGAACTCGGAACGCGGAACCCGGAACTTACGAAACGAAACGGATCATCCAATAATAAGCAATGGTGAAACATGGATCGTAACGCGTTCCTCAAACGCTCCTTGAGCGCCGGCGCCCTGGCCGCCTGCGGTCTGGCCCTTCCGGCGCGGGCCGGGGAGACCGAAAAGACCGGAGACCCCGACGCCGCGTTCCGCGAGAGCTGGGTCCGTAATTTCCTGAAGAACCTGGACGCGTCCATGGATCCGATGGAGCGGGCCGCGTTCATGGAGTCCAACGGCCGGGACTGCGCCCGCAGATCCGCCATCCGGCTGGCAGAGTCCTGCAAGGGCGACATGGCCGGGTTCACCGAAAAACTCGGCGGATGGGTCGGCAGGGAGAACGTCCGGTTCCAGGACGGAAAAGTCGTTCTCGTCTACAGGGAATGCTATTGCCCTATGGTGTCGAAGATAAAGGAAAAAATTTCGGACACCTGGTGCGAGTGCTCCAGGGGGTGGGTGGTGCAGATGTTCGAAACGGTCGCGGGCCGGCCGCTGAACGTGGCCATCCAATCGTCCATCAAGCGCGGCGACCCGGTCTGCCGGTTCGAGGTGGAGGTTTAAGCCGTACGACGGATCGTCCTGTGTCTCGGCAGCCCACGGCTTCAGCCGCGGGTTTCACGGTCCTGATCGCCCCAGGGCTCTGCCCTGGGGCGGATTATCCGGCTGGCTCTGCGCCCTCCTTCCTGGCCGGCAAATGGACGTCTCATCGGGGCGGAGCCCCGATGATGCCGGGTCCCGGGGCAGAGCCCCGGGATCATCTGGAACTTCCCTCAAAAACCTCCCACGGCCTGACACAAGCCCGCGGGAGGTTCTTTTATGCCACGGCCACGGGGTCCGCTCCGGGGTCAGCGGGTCATCCGGCGGACAAAACCATGCACAGCATGCCCGCGAGCACGCCGATCAGGGCGAGCGATTTGAGCCGCACGTTGCGGTCCCGGAAGATCAGGCTCCCGACCGTGAAGGACACTAGCACGTCGCTCCGGCGTATGGCCGAGAGGATCACGATAAGCGCGTCCTTCCGGTTCAACGCGCGGAAGTACAGGAAATCCGCGGCGAAAAGAAACGCGCCGATGGCCGCGACGCTCCAGCGCCACGTGAAAGGCGTGGTGCGACGCCTGCCGGGCAACCAGAAAACCAGCCACACGGCGCCGAGGATCACGGCCAGATAGACGAAAAACCAGAATTGGACCGCCATGGGGGAGAGCCCGCGGTTCTGGATGAGATGCTTGTCGTACAGCGTGCTGCACGTACCGATGAGCGTCGAGAGAAACACGAATCCCACCCACTTGTTCCTGTGCAGGCGCAGCCCCTCCTTTCCGCCGATCAGTGAAAACGCCCAATAGGACCCGATGACGAGGATGAATCCGATCCACTGGAGCCGGGACGGCGACTCGCGGAAGAGGATGAGCGCGCCCAGCAGGGTCCAGACCGGAGCCGAGGCGCGAACGGGCGAGATCAGGGTGATGGGCAGGTGCTTGAAGGCGAAATAGGCGAAAATCCACGACAGGGACACGATCGCGGATTTCAGGAAGACCGAGAACTGGTCCGCGGGCCCGAGCAGGGGAACGAACAGGCCGGCCGACCGCGTCCAGTCGGGTTGCCAGACGGAAAGCAGGCCCGGAAGGGCCATCCAGGCCAGGGCGGAAAGCGTGGAGAAAAACAGGACCGGAATGACCGCGTTATCCCGGAGCGCGTGTTTCTTGCTGACGTCGTAGAGGCCCAGGAAGAAGGAGGAGAAAACGCCGAGGTAGATCCACATGTCAGGAAGCGCCGCCTCCGGTCCGTTTTCCCGGTTTTCGCGAGCCCGCGCCCCCGGTTTCCGCGGACGAGGCTTTCCGGGAAACCGCGGCCTCCTGACTCCGGGCGCCGCGCCGGCGCGCCAGGTCCGATCGCAGCGAGATGTCCGGCGCTTCCGACTCCATCGGCGGCGGATCGACGCGTTCCGGCCCGGAACCCGCGAGCTGACCGCAGGCCGCGCCGATGTCCGCGCCGCGGCTCCAGCGCACGATCACCGGCGACCGGAGCGGCTTGATCCATTCCAGAAAGCGTTCCACCCGCCCTTCGTCAGGCCTTTGAAAACCGCCGACCGCCGGGTTGTACGGGATGAGGTTCACCTTGCAGGGAAGCCCCCGCAGGAGGGCCAGGAGCCGGGCGGCGTCCTCCCGGGAATCGTTCAGGCCGGCGAAGAGCACGTATTCGAAGGTGACCCTGCGGCCCGGAGCGCGGCTGTAGGCCCTCACCGCTTCCATGAGCGCCGCGATGGGGTATTTCCGGTTGACCGGCATGATGCGGGTGCGCAGGACGTCCGTCACCGCGTTCAGGGAAACGGCCAGCTTGTACGGCCTGTTCTCCTCCGTGAACCGGAGCAGGCCGGGGATCACGCCCGAGGTCGAGACCGTGATTTTCCTGTGCCCGATCGCCAGGCCCTCGGGGTCGTTCATCACGGCGAGGGCGTCCATCACGGCGTCGTAATTGAGAAACGGCTCGCCCATGCCCATGACCACGATGTTGGTCGGGGCTTCGCCTGTCTCGCGCCGGACGCCGATCACCTGGTCCAGAATTTCCCACGACTCCAGATTCCGGGAGAAACCCAGGCGGCCGGTGGCGCAGAACGCGCACCCGAGTCCGCATCCGACCTGGGACGAGACGCAGACGGTGCGGCGGTCCGCCTCAGGGATGAAGACCGATTCGATCCGGTTCCCGTCCGGGCACTCCCAGAGGAACTTGACCGCGCCCCCATCCCCGGACCGGTCCGCCGACACCCGCCTGAGGGACCGGATCTCCGCGGCCGCCTCGAGCCTGGCGCGGAACTCCCTGGAGAGGTCCGTCATCTCGGAGAAGGAGGACGCGCCCCGGGGGACCAGCCATTTCCACAGCTGGCGGGCCCGGTAGGGCTTTTCCCCGAGGCCGGTCACCCACGCCTCCAGACCCGCCCGGCTGAGGGCCTTGAGGTGCGTCTTTTCAACGGGACCGTTCATTTCATCTTCATGACCACGAGGGTCAGGTCGTCCGACTGCGATTCCGTTCCGGAGAAACGGACGACCGAGTCGAGAATGGAATCGAGTATCCCCTCCGCCGGCCGGTCCACGCAGGCGGCCACGGTTTCGAGCAGGCGGGCTTCGCCGTATTCCTCCTCCGCCCGGTTTCTGGCCTCGGTCACGCCGTCGGTGTAGAGAACCAGGATATCGCCGGGCCCCAGCGTGGTCGAGGCCGAACGGTAGGCCGCGTCCCTCACGACGCCGACCACCAGGCCGCCCTCCCGCAGGGGCGCGGGCCTATTCCCGCGCTTCCAGTGGTAGGGAAAGTTGTGGCCCGCGTTCGTGTACTCGAACGCGTTCGTCGCCGGGTCGAAGACGCCGTAGAACAGGGTGGCGAATTTCTCGACCGCGGTGGTCTGCACGATCTGGTTGTTCACCGCCCGCACCGCCTCGGCCGTGGTCCGGGCGTGCATGGCCGAGATCCGGAAAGCGGCCTGGAGATTCGACATGAGGATGGCGGCGGGCACGCCCTTGCCAGAAATGTCGCCGATCACGATGCCCATCCGGTCCCCGTCGAGCGGGATGAAGTCGTAGTAATCGCCCCCCACTTCGCGGGACGGCAGATTGAGCCCGGCCAGCTCGAAGTGCCGGCTGTGCGGCCGGCTCTTCGGGAGCAGGTTGCGCTGAATCTCGCGGGCGAGCTGAAGGTCCTCCTCGATGCGCTGTTTTTCGAGCGTCTCGTTGTACAGCCGGGAGTTTTCGACGGCGATGGCGGTCTGGTTGCCGAGCACCGACAGCAGCGTCAGGTCCTCGGAGGTGAACCGGGTTCGGGCGACCTTGCGGCCGAGCGACAGAAGGCCGACCAGGCGGTCCCTGGCGACCAGGGGAATCAGGAGCGAGGCTTCGGAGCGCCGCAGGACATCGAGCGCCCGTTCGTCCCGCACCGCCTGGGCGAGAAAGTCGAATTCGATGGGCCCGCCGGCCTCCTTGAGGCGGTCGATCACCTCGGCCCTCGGCCTGAACGAGGGCCCCTCGGCCGCGCCGAAGGGCACAAAGCGGCCGTCGGCCGCGGCGTGGAACAGCTCGACGGATTCGACGGACTGCGATTCCATCAGGGTCCGCGCCACCTTGGCGCGGAGCGCGGCGGGGTCGATGGTGGTGAGGATGTCGTGGCTCAGGTCCTTGAGCACGTTGCGGTAGTCCATGCGGTCGCGCATGAACAGTTTCTCGATCAGCCGCTCGAACAGGCCCAGCACCGGCTGGAAGAGGAACATGGCGACGAGGATGAACAGGATCTCGAAAACGGGGATCTCCGCGCCGAAGGCCCGGGTGATCATCGCCTTTCCGACGCGGTAGATCTGCAGATAGACGCCGACCAGCACCGCGGACGCGAGCGAGAAGACCAGGCCGCGCCGGATGATGAGCCGTATGTCCAGAAACTGGTAGCGGATGATGGCCCACCCGATGGAGCCGCACCCGATGAGAAGGGCCGCTGTGATGAGCGAGAACTGGGCGGTGCGGGACGTGGCGAAGAGATTCAGGGCGGGGAAGAGAATGGCCACCGCGTAGAGGCCCACGCTGGCGCGAATGCCCCAGAGCACGATGGCCACCTGGCGCCTGAAGCGGCCCGCCTTGATCCCTCTGTAGCCCAGCGTCAGGAGAATGTTGGCGCCGACGATGTAGAGCAGGTTGATCAGGGCGAAGAAATTCGCGTGGAACTGGTAGATCAGGCTGAGCAGGTTCAGGAACAGCCCGACCAGGATGACCAGCGGCTGAACCAGAAGTCCGAACCGATCGGTCAGGCCTTGCAGGGGCAGGAGGTTCTGGATCTGCTCGGGGCTGGAGAACGCCATGACGAGGCCGAAGTGCACGACGTGGGGCAGGAAGATCGCGAACCGGAGAAAGCGATGGCGCCGGAACCACTCCACGGGGCGCGGGTACAGGGTGGTGAACAGGAACATCTGGGGAAAGAAGAACTCCCAGACGAGGAAGAGCTTGCGGAACCAGTTCAGGTCGATCCGGACGGCCGACAGGTTCTGGAGCATGAGGCCGAACGCCGCGAACACGGGAGCGGTTCCGGCGAGCATGATCATGACGCCCGTGACGCGGTTGAGCTGCTGGCGCGGGTTCTCGCGGAGGATGAGAAGGCCGAACAGCAGCAGGATCAGGCCGAGGGTCAGGTAGAACAGCGATGTGACGAGAGCGAGGGTCATGTCGCCCGGTTTTTCAGCCGGAGGGCCATGCGCACCACGGTTCCCCCGGGCGTGAACTGAAAGTCCACGCGGTCCATGAGGCTCTTCAGGATGAAGATGCCCCGGCCGCTTTCCTTCATCAGGTTTTCGGGGAGCAGGGGGTCGGAGAGGCCGGCCGGATCGAAGCCCCGTCCCTGGTCCGCCACCTCGATGGTCAGGAATCCGGCCGCGACGCCGAAGGCGATGCGGACGCGCTTCTCGGGGTCGCGTCCGTTGCCGTGGATGATGGCGTTCCCGACCGCTTCGGTCACCGCGATGGCGAGGTTGTCGAGCTCGTCCTGCGACAGGCAGTACACGGCCGCGACCTTCTCGGCCATGCGCTCGACGCGGCCCAGCTCTTCCAGCCGGCTGGGAATCTCGACGGCGAATCCCTTGCCGTCCGGGGTTTTCCATTTTTCCCTGAGGCTGTTCATGGCCTCCAGCTCATGTTGAGTTCCAGACGGGTCAGGCGCTGGGTTTTCGCGCCCAGATTGCGGGTCCGCGTCAGGCCCGCGAACGCCGAGACGGCCAGGCGGCCGCCGGCATACGCCACCTTGAGGACCGGTCCGTCGTTCCGGAAGTGGAGATTCAGCTCCCTTCCGGCGTCCCCGGACCCGGCCGCGCCGGCCGCCGGCTTGAACCGCCACCCCTTTCTGCGGTATACGGACCAGCCCGGCATGAGATGCCACCCTTCGGCGGGCCGGTGGTCCAGCACCACGGATCCCGTGAAGCTTTGACGGTCCGCGAGGCGCTGTTCCATCCAGCGTTTCCACAGCAGTTTTCCGTTCTCGTCCAGGTCGAGCCGGACATTGGCGAAGATGCCGGTGCGCGCCAGGACTTCGACCCGCACCGAGTCGTCCAGGCGGAAAGCCCGGTACAGGTAGCTCCGGATGCCGGTGGACGGCTCCTCGAAATCATAGGCCATGGTGTTGATCAGCACTTCCGCGGACTGGCTGGCCCGGAAGCGGGGCGACGGCCGCCAGCGCAGTTCGGGGTTCAGCCGGAGGATGCGGACGCGGCTGTTGTCCGCGCTGCGCCGGGCCCGGATGTACACCTGGTGCAGGCTGTGGAACGAGAGCGACGTCCTCAGGGACAGGTCGCCGGTGAAATCGTGCAGGACCAGAAGGTCCGACCCGAAACGGAGCTCGTCCCGGTCGTCCGCATTGGCCTCGTCCGGCGTGTCGTACCGGAGCCGGTCGAGGCTCGAGCGGAAGGAGACGGAATCGGACGCGGAAAGCCGGACAGCCAGCCGCAGCCAGGCCGTATTCAGCCGGCTCCGGTTGTCCGGCGCGTCGGTCAGTCCCGAGAACGGCGAGCCGGGACGGTCCCGGGCGATCCAGTAGTCCTGGTCGTTCTGCGCCGTCCGGTAACCGGTTTCGGCGCGGAGCGAGCGGCCGGTCCAGATCAATTCGGCCGACCCGGAGGCGCCGAAATCGTTCCGCTCGCGCTCCCGGATCGACCGGCCGCCGGTGCGGTCCCGAATGGTGAGCGCGCGGTCGCGAAGTGCGCCTTCGAGGCGGCATCGGGCCCGGCGTGACAGCCGGTACGTCAGGACGTTGGCCGCCTCGCGCGCCGTTTCGGCACGGCTCTCCACGTCGCCCGCGGCGGACACGTAGTAATCCCTTCTTTGCGACCGGACGGACACGCGGAGCGAATCGGCCGTGCCCGGCTCGAATGTCCGGCTGACGCCGGCCGTCCAGCCCAGGTCCCCGTTTTTCCTCGGTCCCAGGTCGTCGGAACGGAACCGGACCGAACCGTCCCCCGAATAATCCGAGAACCCGAAGCGCGAAAGCCCCAACCCGGCCGCGGCCGTGAGCCCCCGGTCCGCGCGGCCGAACCGTTCATCCTCCATGACGCCGATCGAGACCGGCAGGGAAAGAACGCCGGCCGACGCGTCGAGTCCGACAGACACCTGCCGGGTCCGCAGGTCGTTCATGTAGCCCGATTGCTTGTCCGAAAGACCGCGGCTCTCGCCCACCACCTGCAGGCGCAGAAAGGGGAATATGGGACGGCTGGCGCCGAACGACAGCTCGTGCCGGTCCTTCCATTTGTCGTTCTTCGGATCGACCACGAGCCGCGAGGACGACCAGACGTCGGACAGCCAGACCGTGTTCCGGCCGAAGGACCGGCCCACGTTCAGGACGGTCTGCCAGTCGTCGGTGTTCAGGCCCTTCTGATAGCGGGTCGAGAGGGAATCTTCGCGGAGGGACGGACCGGGGCCGAAAACGGCCGCGACGGAGGACGTGTCCGGGTCAATCCCGTCCCGGGCTCCGGAGGGAGGAACTCCTGCTCCCGCCGACAGAACCGCGAAACCGGCCGCGGCCGCGAACCGGAAGAACGCGTCCGGGCCCGCGGAACGGCCGGCCGCACGGCGGCGCCGGAAAAGGACCGAAAAGCGGGATCGCGGCTTCATGCGCACACCGGTCCGGCGGGTTCAGGCGGCGTCCGGAACGAAGGACGCCGTCCGATGGACGCGCCGCCCGGAGACTCGCCTGCCGGCTCGCACTTGGGCGCGTCCGCCGCTGAGGGGTCAGTCCTTCTGATCCTTGGGCACCACGCGGTAGACCTTCTCGTCCTTTTTCGACATGCCGTACTCTTCCCGCGCGATTTTCTCCACAACGGCCGGATCGTCGAGCGTTTTCTTCTCCGCTTCCAGCCGTTTCTTCTCCTCCTCCAGGGCCCGGATCTCCGCTTCGATGGCGCGGCGCTCCACGCGGACCCGCGCCTGGCGCCAGCAGCCGCGCTGGCCCGAGAAGAGAAAGACGAGGAGGGCCAGCGAGCCGATGACGGCCCACGTGACCCTCCTTTTCCGTTTCACGTTCAATCGGGCGGCCGGTAGCTTGTTCATTCTGATCTCAATTATTCCGGATGATCGGAGGCTGGGCTTCCGGCCGCTCCGACGAGCCTGATTCACTTCCGGATTCGATGCCCATCATCCAATTTTCCAGTAATACTCCACCGAGGGTGGCGGGATCCTTGTTAGTATCGCCGTTCGCGTCACTTGCGTTTCGATGTCGCCTTGCCGGGGTAGAGCGCGGCGCCGGCGAGCTCCTCCTCGATGCGGATGAGCTGGTTGTACTTGCAGATGCGGTCCGTGCGGCTCGCGGAACCGGTCTTGATCTGGCCGGCGTTCGTCGCCACCACGACGTCCGCGATGGTGGTGTCCTCGGTCTCGCCCGAGCGGTGCGACACCACGGCCGTCCACCCGGCCTTGTGGGCCATCTCGATGGCGTTGAGGGTTTCGGTGAGCGTGCCGATCTGGTTCAGCTTGATGAGGATCGAGTTGGAGGCGCCCATGGCGATGCCCTTTTTCAGGTATTCCACGTTGGTGACATAGAGGTCGTCGCCGACGATCTGGCACTTCGACCCGACTTTTTCGGTCAGGAGCTTGAAGCCGTCCCAGTCGTTTTCAGCCATGCCGTCCTCGATGGAGTCGATGGGATACTTCTTGATCAGCTCGACGAGGTAATCGACCTGCTGGGGCGTGGTCCGCTTCGGAGCCTTCTCGCCCTCGAAAACCGTGTAATCGTACACGCCGTTTTTGTGGAAGGCGGACGCGGCGGGATCGAGCGCCAGCGTGATGTCGTCTCCCGGCTTGTACCCGGCCTTTTCAATGGCCTTCAGAATGGAATCGAGAACGTCCTCCGTGCTCTTGAACGTGGGGGCGAATCCGCCCTCGTCGCCCACGGCCGTGGAGAGGCCGCGGTCCTTCAGCACCTTCTTCAGGCTGTGGAACACCTCGGCGCCCATGCGGATCGCCTCCCTGAAATTCGGGGCGCCCACGGGCCGGATCATGAATTCCTGGAACGCCACGGGCGCGTCGGAGTGCGAACCGCCGTTGACGATGTTCATCATGGGAACCGGCAGGGTGCGGCCGTTCACGCCGCCGATGTACCGATAGAGCGGAAGCCCGGCGAACTCGGCGGCCGCCTTGGCCGCGGCCAGGGAAACACCGAGAATGGCGTTGGCGCCGAGCTTGGCCTTGGTCGGCGTGCCGTCGAGTTCGATCATGAGCTGGTCGAGTCCGGCCTGGTCCAGGGCGTCCTCGCCGATGACTTCGTTCGCGATGGTTTCATTCACGTTCTCTACGGCCTTGGTCACGCCCTTGCCCAGGTAACGGGCCTTGTCGCCGTCGCGCAGTTCGACGGCTTCGTTTTCGCCGGTCGAGGCGCCGGAAGGCACGGCCGCGCGGCCCATGATGCCGCTTTCCAGAATCACATCCACTTCCACGGTCGGATTGCCGCGGGAGTCGAGTATTTCACGGCCGATGACATCAACGATGGTAGACATGCACAACCTCCTGTTTATGAAAACACTTCAGTAATCGGATCCCGCCGCCAGGGCGTAAAAATCCAAAGTAACTGTATAGTATAAAAAAAGTTAGGGAGAATTGCAACAGAAAATGAGGAAAGAATCGGAGGTTTGAGTATTTAAAAGGTCAAATGATGAAAAGTTCTCTCTTTTGCATTAAAAAAATCGCATACTGTCGCCCGGAGCTCCGCCACCCTGCTTCGCCCTCGAAGGGCCTTCTGGCGTTTGATAGTCATGTAGGTCCGATATGCCCCGGCCGCACGGCCGGGGCTATCGGACAACCTATCTCTGATGTCCGATAGCCCCGCTGGAAAACGCGGGCCTTCAAAAGAATAAAACATAGAATAGCTTGGCCCCGCAACGCGGGACCAATTCGGACCTACAACTTCAAGAATGCCCACATCACAGCCGCGCCCGCGACCGAGCAGGCGAAATTCACGACGTCATTGTTGATCCACGCCCTGCCGGAAGCCAGCCGGGTGGGTCCGCCGCAATGGTTCCGCCTCTCCGTGGTTTTGCCGCACCCCGCGCACGCGTACTGCGCCTGAACGGTGGCGCCGAGAACACTGTCCGCGACCGAGGCCAGGAACCCGGCGGCCGTGACGGCGGCCAGCGCCGGTCCCGCGCCCCATGCGTGAAAGAAAGACGGTGCGATGAGCAGGCCCGACAGACCGATGAGCACGGAGCCGAGGCCCGCGCCGAGGAACCCCAGAGGCGTCACCGCCCCGGACACGCCGTGGGGGACCGGTTTGAGCCGGGTGATCAGAACCGGCCTGGAGGGCGAAAACACGCCCAGTTCCGTGGCCCAGGTGTCGGCGTTCACCGCGGCCACGGCGCCGAGGTACAGGCCGTACCACGCGGGATCGGGCCGCAGTCCGTTCGCGATCACCAGAAGCCCGGCGGCTCCGCCGTTGGCGAACACCTGGCCCGCGTCCCGGGTGGAGGTCTTTTCGTAGAGGCTCTCGACCGTTTTTTTCCGGACGCGGCCGGTCCCGGAGAGCAGGCTGGAAGACAGGAAAAAAACCAGTATGGGGACCGCCCAGGCCCATCCGCCCGCCCCGAACAGAAAGGAGGCGAGCAGAAACGTAGCCGCGCTTCCGGAGGCATTGAGAAAGCGGAGACGGAACGAGAGCAGGGCGACGGCGGCCGCCAGCGCCATGCCGATCGTGAAGGCCAGGGACGCGTCACGGCCCCCGGTCATCATGAAATACAGGACGAACGCCGCGCCGAGCGGGGCGGTCAGATTGTCCGAACCTCCGGATGAAACGGCCTCGAGCCCGGTGGCCAGAACCGCGGCCACGGCCGCGATCCACAGGGCCGTTCCCGTGGCGACGGACAGGCCGTCCCGGGCCGCCAGGGGCGGAAGGAACAGGGCGATGAGCAGAAAAGTCGACGCGAACATGGCCGCCGATCCTTCCACGGATTTCCTGTCCGCTCCGAGCCGGTATTCGTGCGGCTTGCGCATCAGTTCGCCGACCACGGCCGCGGCCGCGTCCGAGAAGGCGAGCACCATCATGGAAACGATCAGGATCGAGCGGTGTCCGTTCCAGCAGAGCGCCGTGAGGATGAGAAACGTGAGCGGGTAATAGACCGTGCCGTAGCTCCGCCGCGACGTGTCGTGCATGCCCTTGAGCTTTCCGCTCAGAACGCCCGCCAGATTCACGGCGATGAACAGAACGGCCATCCAGAGCAGGGGCTTGGCGGACGTGAAGAACAGGGGGCTGAACACGATGAGCACGCCCGTGCCCACGTGCACGAGCTTGCGCGTGACTTCGGGGCTCCAGCCGAGCGCGGACCGGGTCTTTTCGGATATGGCGATGAAGGCCGTGATTCCGGCGGTGAACAGGAAAAACCGGATCCAGTCCCAGGCCGGCGCGGAGAACAGCGTTTTGAGAATGTCCATGCGGGTTCCTTCGGAGATACGTTGGCACGTTCGCACGTTAACACGTTCGCACGTTAAAACGTTCAAACGTTCTAACGTTCAAACGCGTGAACGTTATTCCTATTTCCCGATTTCCTGGAAAATCCCTCCCGTGGCAGGGTCGCGGAGGATGCGCTTGACCGTTCCGTCCGGCATGCGTTCCGTCTTGATGAGAACGCATCCGTCCTCCCCGGAGCCCGCGGACGCCCCGTCCGCGACGACAGCGGGCTCCCGCCCGTGCCCGGCCCCCGGCCGCCACTCGAACAGTTCCACGGGTTCCCACCGCCTCGAAGCCGCGGACCTGTAACAGGCGTCCATCACCGCGTTCACCACGTATCCGTCATAAAAGGTCTCCACGGCCGGGCGGCCGGATTCCATGGCGTCGAGCATGTCCGCGAACATGTCCGCGTAACCGAGCTCGGTCAATTCGTCCCCGGACGGGAAGATCCACCCCTTTTCGGCGTCCGCTTTCTCGGCGACGTACCCTCCGAGTCCCGAGGCCGTGAACATCTCGAAACCCGTTCGAAGAAAGTGGTTCAGCCAGATGGTGCCACCGGTGCCAGCGACCTCGTCGCGGATGTCCAGGCCGCCGCGGAACGTCCAGGCCACCTCGAACTGTCCGATGGCCCGGTTCTCGAAACGGATGAGCCCGATGCCCGAATCCTCGGCGTCTATGGGGTGAACCAGCGTGTCGGACACGGCCATGACCTCCACGGGCCGGACGCCCTTGCCGATGAAGGTGCGGATCACCTCGATGCAGTGACAGCCGAGATCCACGATGGCGCCGCCCCCGGCCCGCTTCACGTCCCAGAACCAGGCGCTGTGCGGACCGCCGTGGGTCTCACGCGACCTGGCCCAGAGCACCCGGCCGAGAGCCCCGGCCCGGATGGAGGCGGCCGCCTTGAGCGTTTTCGGCGTGTAGCACAGGTCCTCGAGGTACCCGGCGAACACGCCGGCCCTTTCCACGGCTTCGAGCATGGAGCG
This sequence comes from bacterium, assembly GCA_030372965.1. Classification (GTDB taxonomy): domain Bacteria; phylum Zhuqueibacterota; class QNDG01; order QNDG01; family DTFT01; genus JAFGAX01. The sequence goes on along the minus strand of JAUCQC010000166.1, from coordinate 1,706 downwards.
GGCCTCCCCGGCGCTGCGGCCCAGGGGTTTGGTGCAGAGCACGGCCTTTCCCGCTTCCGCCGCCAGCTGGACCGCTTTCGCGTGCAGGTCATTGGGCAGACCCACGATCACCGTGTCCGTTTCCGGGTCCCGCACCGCCTCGGCCATGTCGGTCGTCCACTTCGGTATGCCGAAGGCGCGGCTGAAATCCGCAGCGGACTCCTCCGGAACCCCGCAGACCACGTGCACGCGGTCTCTGCTGCGGCGGCTGTGCAGGGCCTGGCAGTAGAACCGGCCGATGAGGCCGGTTCCCAGCAAAGTGATTCTGTGGCTTTTCGGAGAGTTCATGGCGGATGGTTCCGGGTTACGAGCGGTTCCGGGTTTCGAGTTCCGGGTTCCGGGTTGAAAAGGCATAGCGCACAGCGTGTTTCAGTAGCGCACGACTTCAGTCGTGGGTGAGGGTTCCGGGTTCCGCATTGGGACAAGATATTCAATTTTTTTTGAAATTTAAAAGAGTTTTTTCGGTGATGACCGGGTCAGTACAATGGACGAATGAAATAAAAATGTCCGAAAGGCCCGCGTAAAGAGGCGGGCCATTTCGGACCTACAGCTTTGACCCCACGACTGAAGTCGTGGGCTCCTGAATGGGTTATGCGGCTTTGGCCTCCAGCAGTTTCACCGCGCCCTGGGGATCCGAGGAGTACCCGTCCGCGCCGATCTGGTCCGCGAACGCCTGGGTGACCGGGGCGCCGCCCACCAGCACGGTCGTTTTCGGGTCTCCGGCCTTGATCAATTGCACGGTCTTTTCCATGTTGACCATGGTGGTGGTGAGGAGCGCGGAAAGACCGACAACGCATCCTGGATTGGCCTTGACCGCGTCGGCGAATTTCTCCGGGGGCACGTCGACTCCGAGGTCCACCACTTCCCATCCGCCTCCCTCGACCACCATGGCCACGAGATTCTTGCCGATGTCGTGCAGGTCGCCGGCAACCGTGCCGATGACGAAACGGCCCTTGTGCCTGACCGCGCCGCTCTTGAAATACGGCTTCAGGTGGGCCATGGCCGCATTCATGGCCTTGGCGGCCATGAGCAGGTCGGGCACGAACACCTTGTTCTGCGCGAATTTCTCGCCGATGCGCGACATGCCGGCCATGCAGCCCTGGAGTATGGCGTCCGCGGTCTCGCCCGCGGCCAGGGCGTTCCGCGCGATTTCGTCCGCGCCTTCCTTGCCGCGGAGGTCCGGAGGATAGGAGGCCGCCTGGTTGATTTTGCCGCGCTCGATGCACACGGCGAGTGTTTCGGTCAATTCACTCATGTCTGCTCCCGTTGTGGTTTTTCAATGGATGGTTTTAAATCCTTCCGCATTTCCCCCGGGCTGAAGCCCGGGGCTCCGGCTGAAGTCCGGGGCTCCGGCTGAAATTCCGGACTCCGGCTGAAGCCCGGGGCTCCGGCTGAAGCCCGGGGCTCCGGCTGAAGTCCGGGGCTCCGGCTGAAATTCCGGACTCTGGCTGAAGCCCGGGGCTCCGGCTGAAGCCCGGGGTTCCGGCTGGAATTCCGGACTCTGGCTGAAGTCCGGGGCTCCGGCTGAAATTCCGGACTCTGACTGAAGCCCGGGGCCGCCGGGACCGGTCCGGGGTTGCCGAATACAGTCCGTCCCGGTCAGGTTTCGCGCACGACGAGTTCCGGCTGAATGACGTATTGGCCGAAGCGCGTGCTCCGGCCTTCGC
>JAUCQC010000165.1 GCA_030372965.1 bacterium | reverse complement strand
TTCGGAACTCGTCGGCAGCGTCAGATGTGTATAAGAGACAGAACAAATTTGTCGATCCGTAGAGCAGGTTGATATAGAAGTTATCCCCCCGCATAGCGGGACCAATTTATTCTATTTTATTAAATATTGAAGGCCCGCTCCCGGGTTTGATCCGGGAGCGGGGGTTCAACCTTTCAAAGTGCCCGGCAGAAATGTCGGGCATGTGTCTCTGTACCGCTCTCCAGAAGTAAAAGCAACGAAGAAAAGGACGGGATACCCATCGAAAGGACCCCGCTGGTTCAGGACGGATGAAACGGAACTCCGGAGTTTTCAATCACCATATTCCCTTCTCTTTATCCGTGTCAATCCGTCTCATCCGCCTTCAATAAGTAAAAACCATACAATTGCCTGGTCCCGCAGCGCGGGATCCAATCCGTGTTCCATTTCAAGACACAGCCATGCTCCGCAGCATACTGCATCTCCGCATCGACGCCTTTCCGGCCGCGGTGGAGCGGATACGGAATCCCTCCCTCCGCCGCCGTCCGGTGGCCGTGTGCCCGCGGCACTCGCCCAGGTCCGTGATTTTCTCCGCGTCCGCCGAGGCGCGGGCCGAGGGAGTCTACGACGGCCTGCCGGTGACCGAGGCGCTCAAGCGCTGTCCCGGGCTCGTCATCCTGCCGCCGGACGACCCCCTGTACCGCAGGGCCGCGGCAGCCGTGGCGAAGGTGCTCGGCCGGTATTCGCCGTACGTGGAGCCGGGCGGGTGGGGCCGGTTCCACGCGGACCTTTCGGGAACGGACCGGCTGTTCGGCGGCGGCCCTGACGCGGCGCGCCGCATCCTGGCCGACGTCGGAGAGACCGTCCGGTTTGAAGGCACGGCGGGCCTGGCCTCGAACAAGCTGGTGAGCGGGGTCGCCAGCCGGGTCATCCGCCCGGCCGGCGGCGTCTGCCAGGTGCAGGCCGGAAACGAGGCTTCTTTTCTCGCGCCGCTCCGGGTGCGGCTCCTGCCCGCGGTGCGGCGCGGCGCAGAGGCCAGCCTGCTGTCGGAATTCAACATCCGCGTCATCCAGCAATTGGCGGGCGTGCCCCAGGCCCAGCTTGCGGCCGTGTTCGGAAAAACCGGCCTGGTGCTCCACCGCCAGGCCCTGGGCATCGACG
>JAUCQC010000164.1 GCA_030372965.1 bacterium | reverse complement strand
GTGCTGCGGCGGATGTCGTCCGGTTCGCCATACACCATCAGAACGCGTCCGCGGTCGGTTTTCCAGCCGTCCTTCATGGCGCCGGAGAACCGCGCGTCGGCCTGCCGGAGCCGTTCGTAATACACGTCCTTGTAGGAGGCGCCGTCGCCCGACCAGCCGGCGTTTCTGGCGATCCAGAAATCGCGCAGGAACCGGCGTTTGCCTTCCAGGTTCAGCTTTTTGTAGATCTTCGATTCGTTCCGGCCGATGATGTATTTCAAGTACGCGAAATGCGCGTCCGCGTCCGCTTCGTCCATGACGAGGACCTCCGATCCCGTGGGGTCGGCTGGCGGCCGGCCTTCGTCCGGCCGGGTGGTCATGTCCTGCGCGCGGTAGACGAAGAACGTCTTCTCCTGGGACACGGTGTCGCGCCTCGCGTTGTCCGTCACCTCGACCCGCAGGCGGTAGGAACCGGTGAGAAGGGACCCCGCCTGCAGGCCGCCGACATCCACCAGGGAGGCGCCGGCGCGGATCATTCGCCGCGACGGACCCGGAACGGCCGGGCGTCCCTGGGAATCCAGCACCGAGACGGTCACCGAGACGGTGGAGTCCGTTCCGGCCGAAAGGGGGGACAGCCCGTACATCTCGCAATAGTGGTAACAGACCGGCATCGAGACGCCGTACACGCCGCTCGGATTGGGCAGGACCCGGTAGCCGTTTTTATTGAACCGGCTCTCCGTGGTGTCCCGGCTGATGAAAGTGGCCAGTTGTATGTCGCTCAGGGAGAGCCGTTCGTCCGGCCGGGTGCCGCAGGTCAGGTTGAATTCCCGCGTTTTGGCTTTCAAGCCCGCAGGATCCGAAACCGACGCGCGGACCCGGTAGACTCCCGGCTTCAGAAAGATCTCCTGGACATCCTGGAGCATCTGGCCCTGCTGGATCGAAGCGGACGATTCCGCCTGGTCCTGCCGTTCCCAGGCGCGGGAGAGGATCACGGAATCCGAGGACAGCACCTTCAGGTCGAAACGGATGACGGCCCGTATTTTCCCGTCCCACGGTTCATACCGGAGCGCGTCGCGCGGCACCCCGAAATACAGCTCCACGCACTCGAAATCCCCCTCCGCGTCAAAGCGGGCGTAATCCATGTAGCAGTCCATGGTTGCCGCGGCCGGGGCCTGACCGAAGGCCGGCGGCAGGGCTGCGGCGGCCAGCAGGAAGGCCGTGCAGAGACCTCTTCGAAAAAAAGACATGCAACCTCCTCGTTTTAAATCGGCCGGTCAGAGCCGCCGGGACGGACTCCGAGACGGGGCCGTACTGACGGAACCGCGTTCATTTCCGTATCCGGAACGTCACCCAGTCCCCGTCCCGGACGGCGTAATCCCGGCCGTGGACCTGAACCAGCCCCAGGTCGTGCACGGCCTTCAGTGTCCGGTGCGCCTCGAGCGCGGACCAGGGAATCACCTCCGCCTTGATGAACGCCCGCTCGAAATCCGTGTGCACCCGTCCCGCGGCCTTCGCGGCCGGGGTGCCGTCGGGCACGGTCCAGGCGCGCGCCTCGTTCGCGTTGGCCGTGAAAAACGTGATCAGCCGGAGCACCGCGGTGCCGGCCCGGATCAGCTCCTGCACGCCGTTCTCCCGGATGCCCATGGACTTCAGAAACAGATCCTGCTCCCCGTCCGGCAGTTCGGCGATTTCGGACTGTATTTTCGCGGAGAAGGGGAGACAGAGGCTGTTCCGCGAAGCCGCGAACGCGGCCAATCGTTCCAGCCAGGCCGTCCCGGCCGACCCGGTTTCCCCGATGTTGGCCAGAAAGATGACGGGCTTGAAGGACAGAAGGTTCAGCTCGCGGACCGCCTCCTGTTCGGCGTCTCCAAGACCGGCGCGATCCGGGGGGCGCCGGTTGATCCGGGTCATCAGCGATTCAACGGCCTCGAGCCTGGCCGCCAGTTCGGCGTTTCCGCTTCTCGCCGCGGTGCGCACTTTGGCAGCGTTGCGCTCCAGAATGTCCAGGTCCTTGAGCGCCAGTTCGGTTTCCACGATATCCGCGTCCCGCTCCGGGTCCGGCGAGCCGTACGGGTGGGATACGTTGGCGTCCTCGAAGCACCGCACCACGTGTCCGATCGCGTCCACGGCCTGGATATGGGAGAGAAACTGGTTGCCCAGGCCTTCGCCCTTGCTGGCCCCTTCGACCAGACCCGCGATATCGACGAATTCCAGAACCGTCGGGGTTTTCTTCGAGGACCCGGCCGCCTCCCGGACGCGGTCCAGGCGGCCGTCCTCCAGCGGAACGATTCCGAAATGAGGATTGATCGTGCAGAACGGGTAGGCTGAGGCTTCGACGCCGAGGCGGGTCAGGGCGTTGAAAACGGTCGATTTTCCGGCGTTCGGAAGGCCGACCAGGCCGCATTTAAAGCCCATGCGAGGACCCTTCGGGTGACTGTCCTATTTTCTTGAATTTAGGGCGTTTGCCCCTGAATGTCAAGCATTATCAGGCCGGTAGCGGGAGCGGCTCTGATTTTCCGTCTTGATATGACGGATATTCTTTTTATATTGTTCAAACACCGCGCTCCGAAATAAATCGTGATGCCATGATCCAGAC
>JAUCQC010000163.1 GCA_030372965.1 bacterium | reverse complement strand
ACCACGACCCACTCAATGGCCATCCACGCGAGCGCCGCGGCCGCGGCCGACGTGTTCGTGGCGACGAACGCCGACACGGCGAGGCCGTTCGCGCCGAGGGCGCTGCCCGCGTTGAATCCGAACCATCCGAACCAGAGCATCGACGCGCCGAACACCGTGTACGTCATGTTGTGCGGCGGAATGGTGTGGTGCGGAAAACCCTTGCGGCGGCCGAGCATCAGCGCGCAGACCAGGGCCGAGATGCCGGACGAGACGTGGACCACGGTGCCGCCGGCGAAGTCCAGCGCCCCGAGGGAGCGCAGCCACCCGCCCGCTCCCCACACCCAGTGGCAGACAGGATCGTACACGAGCGTCGCCCACAGCAGGCTGAAGACAGCGAACGTGGAGAACCGGATGCGCTCCGCGAACGCGCCCGTGATCAGGGCCGGCGTGATCACCGCGAACATCATCTGGTACGCCATGAACAGGCTGTGCGGAATCGTCGCGGCGTAATCGGGATTCGGATCCGCGCCGACGCCCTTCAGTCCGGACCACGAGAGACTTCCGATGAAATGGCCGATGTCGGGCCCGAAGGAGAGGCTGTAACCGAACAGGATCCACTGGACGCTGATCAGGCAGAGCAGGAAGAAGGACTGCATCATGGTGGAGAGCACGTTCTTTCGGCGCACGAGCCCCCCGTAGAAAAACGCGAGGCCCGGCGCGGTCATGCTCATGACGAGCGCGGCGGACATGAGAACCCAGGCGACGTCGCCCGGCTGAATGGGAAGCTGCATGGTCGGACTCCTTGATTGAACCGGTGGATGGCAGCGCTGACCTTCGCGTGAGTGGACAGGCAAAGCCGGTGCCAGCCGGGGATAGACCGGCCTGTCCGCGCCCAAGACAAGCGTGATCAGAAGGTTACGGGGGAAATGCGGATCGGGGAAAACAGGGCGGAAAAAACAATTCTGTCGGAACCGGTCGAATCGGGTACTTTTCCGTAAGAAAAAGCCGGGAAACCGTTCCGGCATCGGAACGCGGTCTCCCGGCTTTTTTCGATTCTGAAAATCCCCGAAAGCGCGCCGGCGCCGCGGGGACCAGGCGTCATTTGAGTTTCGCGGGCTCCAGTTTCGGGGCGAACGCGTGAATGATCGCGAGCGCGACCAAATAGATGCATCCCGCCGTGATGAAAATCGGCAGATAGTTGTTCGGGTTCTTGTCGAGAATGAAGCCCACGATGTTCGAGATGAAGTACCCGCCGAGCCCGCCCATGAAACCGCCGATGCCCACCACCGAGGCCACGGTGCGCTTGGGGAACATGTCGGAGCTGAGCGTGAAGATGTTCGCCGACCATCCCTGATGACCCGCGCAGGCCAGGCCGATGAGCAGAACGGCCGTCCAGATGCTGTCCGTCACGCCCGCGTAGATCACCGGGACCACGCACAGGGCGCAGATGAGCATGGCCGTCTTGCGCGCCCGGTTGACGGACCACCCGGCCTTGAGGAAGGCGCCGGGCAGCCATCCCGCGGCGATGGAGCCCACGCTGGCCATGGTGTAGATGATGAGTATGGGCCACCAGAGATCCTTGATGTTGACGCCGAATTTCTTGAAGAGGAACCCCGGCACCCAGAACAGCCACACCCACCAGACCGGGTCCGTGATGCCCTTGCCCACGGCGAACGCCCAGGTCTGTTTGTGACCCAGCAGGCCGAACCATGTCCTGAACATTTCGGAGACAGTCTGCCGCTGTTCCTTCTCGGGAGGCTCGCTCCGGATAACCGCCAGCTCCTCGGCCGAGACGCGGGAATGCCGGTCCGGATGGTCGTACATCAGCAGCCAGAACACCAGCCAGATGAATCCCAGGCCGCCGGTGAGGATGAACACCCACTGCCAGTGCCCGAGCGATTCCAGTATCCAGGCCACCGCGATCGGGGTGACGAACGCCCCGATGTTCGTGCCGGAGTTGAAGATGGCGGTCGCCAGGGCCCTTTCCTTCTTCGGGAACCATTCGGCGACGGCCTTGATGGACGCGGGGAAATTGGCGGCCTCCCCCAGTCCGAGCAGAACGCGCGCCGCGCCGAAGGCGAGCACCGTGCCCGACAGCGCGTGGCCCATGGCCGCCAGGCTCCACCAGATGATGGCGATGGCGAATCCCTTGCGGATGCCGATGCGGTCGATCAGGGCGCCCGCGAAAAGCATCATCACGGCGTAGGCGAGCTGAAAATAGCCGACGACCTGGCCGTAGGTCAGTTCGGACCATCCGGGCCAGGTCAGGATCACATTCTGTTTGAGGATGCTGATGACCTGCCGGTCGATGTAGTTGATGGTGGTGGCGATGAAAAGAAGCCCCCAGATGACCCAGCGGTAGTTTCGGAAGGTTTTTTTGGTCACGGTTCCTCCAGGATAACTAAACCGTTT
>JAUCQC010000162.1 GCA_030372965.1 bacterium | reverse complement strand
ACTTTTTACAGGCTCCACCAGTACGTGGCCTTGAGCATGAAGATATTGTCCGCCTTCGCGTCCCCGAGCTGGCTCATGGACTTCCGGAAGGAGTACGGCTCATCGTACCGGTCATCCCACCGGTTCTGCGTCCAGACCAGGTACAGCGTGGACCCGGGCCTGTACTCCCACCGCAGAACCGCGTTCCCGCGCAGGGACTTGAAATTGAAATCCGGATTGTCGAATAAAAAGGACTCCGCCGGCCCCGGACCGTCCGGGTCGATCTCGTATTCCCCGTTGGCCCGTAGGATCCGATCGGGCGCGTATTCGTCGAAAGAATAGCTCCGGGGTTTGCGGAGCTCCTTGTATTTTTCATAATCGCCGTGCGACGACAGGGGCTGCATGTAGAGCTGAAAGGAGAGCCTCGGCGTGAAGGTCCAGTTGAGCCGGACGTTCGCGCTGATCTCGGTCTGATCCATCTCCGCGAACACGTACCGTTTCCCGTACGTACGGACGGCCGTCGGATCGTCGAAAGCGTCCACCCATTGCGTGTATTCGCGGATCCGGGACAGGCCCGGCCCCACGCTCAGGCTCATGTTGCTCCTGGGCTTCCACTGCAGGCTGGCGAAGACGCTCCGGTACCAGTCCACCGGCGTGCTGAAATAGGCGTACCCCCCCACTTCGAACACCAGCGGCTTCCGGTCGTCGGACTCGATTTCCAGCTCGTATTCCGAACCGTCGTGTCCGACGGTGAGCGGTCCGCCGCGGGTGCGGTACTTGTTCATCGTCTGGGGATTGTAGCAGTAATGGCCGTCCAGCCGCCAGTAATTCAGGAACTGGTTCTCCCAGAGCACGAATATCCCCCGGCCGAACACGTTTCCCCCGAAATCCGAGCTCTGGAAAACCGCTCCGATCACGTCGTGAAACCGGAAGATCTTTCCGGGCTTGGTCCACAGGTACCCGCCGCCGACGTGGCCGTTGATCACGTCCGCGCGGCTCATGAAACCGGCGTCGTTCACGTCGAATCCCGGGCTGACGAATCCGACCGCGGAATTGACGATCACGTTTCCGCGCTGTTTGTTCAGGTAAAACCGTCCCGCCCAGCCCTTCATTTCGGTCGCGGCGCTGTCGACCCCGAGATAACCGACGTCCGGCCGCTGGAAGTAATGCTGTGAATTCCGCTGCAGGGACGTGATCCGCTCCGGAGAGCCCGCCACGCGGGAGGCGCCCGCCCATCCCGCGAGCACCCACGTTTTCGACGTGTCCAGAAAAGTCCATCCGTCGATTCCGAACGTCTCCGAATGGCGGTTGAAATCCGGCTTCAACCGGCTTTCGTCGAAACGCCGGGCCGACAGCGTGGACAGGAACCCGATGCCCTGGCGGCCGCCCCGGATTTCCCTCTGGGCCCGGACAATGCCGTACGTCGCCAGGGGCTCGACCTCGGACCGGCTTTTCTCCCCGCCGAGGGACAGGTCCGCGAATTCCCGCTTCGTCAGCGCCTGAACGGCCCCGACGTTCCACTTTCCGCCGATCTTCCCGGTGACCTTCGCGGCGCCGAGAATGCGGACTCCTTCGGGCGTGTCGGCGTAATCGTGATCCGGCAGGGAGCCCTGCGTCGGCCGGCCGATGCGGCGGCTGTAGAAAAAATTCGGATTCGACCAGTTGAATCCCCAGTAGTTGTTGGCGCCCCCCATGCCGAAATTGAAAATCGAGGAGCCCTCGATGAAGAAGGGCCGCTTCTCCTCGAAATACGTCTCCACGTCGCTCAGGTTGACGACGGCCGGATCGACCTCCACCTGGCCGAAGTCCGGGTTCGCGGTCAGGTCGAGCGTCATGTTGTTCGAAAGCCCCACCTTGAGATCCGCCCCCGCCACGGGCGACCAGGAGGAGCCGTCGTCAAAGGGATTGCCCGCGTCGGGATGCGTGTACGCCGCCTTGGCGCGGGCGTACGGGAGCACCTCCACGCGCCGGGTGGGCTTGATGTTCTCGATTCCGACCAGGTCCGGGAAGCGCGACACGAACCCGCTGGAGTTCTTGGGCGTGAAGACCAGGTACGACTCCTCGTTCCTGCGGGACAGGGCGCGGTAATAATTCACGCCCCAGACGTTCTTCTCCTCCCTGCGGAACCGAAGCTGGGAGAACGGGATGCGCATTTCCGCGGTCCAGCCTCTTCCATCCCGATGCACCCGCCCCTCCCACACCCCGTCCCAGGTGTCATCCTGCCAGTCATCGTTTTGGAAAGTCCCGTCGCTCAGGGTGCCCCCGGCGCTCAGGCCGAAATAGAACGCGCTTCTCTTGTCGTGATACGAATCGATTCCGATCGCGAAATGGTCCTCGTTGTCGATGTTGTCCCGCCTGGAAACGCGCGCCACGATGGAATCGGGCGCGGTGTCGCGCATCTCGGCCCCGACGTACAGCGCGTCGTCGTCGTAAACGATGCGGACGACCGTTTCCTGAGTGGCCGGCTTCCCCTCGTCCGGATCGCGTTGAAAGAAGGCGGACACGGCCGGCGCTTCGCTCCAGACCGGCTCCGACAGGAGGCCGTCCACGGTCACTGGACAATCGAGGCGGACCGCCTGCACCGGCGGCGGCGTGTCGCCGACGCCCGCGGCCAGCCGGAGCAGGGGAAGGATCAGCAGGATGGGAACGAGCCGCGGGAGGCGCATGTGTGTTCTCCGGTGTGGGTTTATCAGGATAAACGTGAACGATGCGATAAAGTTGCGCGTATTATTCGGAGTCGTTGGAATGTGACAAATTTTTACCCGGTTCTGCGGCCGAATCAGTCCGCCCAAGAACGGGAGATGCGAATCGGATCAATCGGCGGCACTTCCTCTATTTATATTATAATGCGGTTGAACCCACGAGGGAAAACAAGCCCCATTATACCCGTCGAAACAGGCTCCTAAACCCCTTGCCTAAACCGGGAAAAATCGTTAAGTTACTGTTTGTCATGATGAAACGTCGCGAAACACGCCAGGTGCGGGTCGGAAATGTGGCGATCGGGGGCGGCGCCCCAGTCTCAGTCCAGTCCATGACCTGCACGAAAACCGCTGATGTGGACGCCACGGTCGGCCAGATTCAGGCCCTGACCGCGGCGGGATGCGAAATCGTGCGCGTGGCAGTTCCGGACATGGAGGCCGCGGCGGCCGTCGGCCGCATCCGGGAGCGCATCTCCATTCCGCTGGTGGCGGACATCCATTTCGATTACAGGCTCGCGCTCGAGGCCGTCCGGAACGGCGCGGACAAGATCCGGATCAACCCCGGGAATATCGGATCCGGGGACAGGACCCGAATGGTGCTGGACGCGGCCGGTGAAAAGGGAATCCCCGTCCGCATCGGCGTGAACGCCGGATCCCTGGAAAAGGAGATCCTCGCCCGGTTCAACGGCGTCACGGCCGAAGCCCTGGTGGAGAGCGCCATGGGCCATGTCCGCATCTGCGAGAAGCTGGGATTCCGCGATCTGGTCATCGCCATCAAGGCGTCGAACGTTCCCCTCACTCTGGAGGCCAACCGGCTGTTGGCGCGGTCCTGTGATTATCCCATGCACCTCGGCGTCACGGAATCAGGCACCCTGAAAACCGGCGCCATCCGGTCCGCGGTGGGCATCGGCACGCTTTTGGCTGAAGGCATAGGGGATACGGTCCGCGTGTCTCTCACCGCTGATCCGGTGGATGAAATCCGCGCAGGCTGGGAAATTTTGAAGACCCTCGGCCTCAGGCGCAGGGGACTGACCATCATCTCCTGCCCGACCTGCGGCAGGCTGCAGACCGACATGATCCCCATCGTCGAGGCGGTCGAGAAGGCGCTGGCCGGAGAGGAAAAAACGCTGACCCTGGCCATCATGGGATGCGCGGTCAACGGCCCGGGCGAGGCGCGGGAAGCGGACATCGGAATCGCCTGCGGCAGGCGCGAAGCCCTGCTGTTCAGGCGCGGCGAAACGATACGCAAGGTGGCCGAAGGGGACATCGTGAAAACACTCATCGAGGAAGTCAAACAATGGAACGGATGAACAGGCCCGGCCTTTTCCCGATGCTCCTGTCCGCCGCGGCTCTCGCCTTCTGCGGCGGCCGGACCGGAATCCGTCCGGATTCAGGGGGTTCCGCCATGACGAAAAACATCCGCTGGCTGGGGCACGCCGGTTTCGTGATCCGCGGCAGCCGCCCTGTCTGCGTGGATCCGTACCGGGTTTCGACTGGCGAGCCCGCTGGGCTGATTCTGGTCACGCACGAGCATTCGGACCATTGCTCGCCCGAGGACGCGGCGAAATTCATCGGCCCGGACACATGGATCGTGGCGCCGGCCGCGGCCGCCGCGAAACTGGCCCGAATCGCCGGAACCCCGGAACGCGTGAAAACCGTCAAGCCCGGCGACACGCTGAACCTGGACGGGGTGGAAATCCGCGCCGTGCCTGCGTACAACCTGAAAATCCCCAACCACAGCCCGGACAAGGGTCATGTGGGATACGTGTTCCGCCTGGACGGAACGACTTATTACCACGCGGGGGACACGGACCGGATTCCGGAGATGCGGAGCATCCGGGCGGACGTGGCCTTTCTTCCCGCAGGCGGCACCTACACCATGAACGCGGAGGAGGCGGCCGGGGCGGCCTCGGAAATCGGCCCGCGCCTGGCCGTGCCCATGCACTGGGGCAGCGTCGTGGGTTCCGAGAAAGACGCGCTGGAGTTCAAGAAACGCTTCAAGGGCGAGGTCTGGATACCGACCCTTGCGGACTGATGAATCGGATCGATGGAGAACCAATTGTCGGATGATGCCGTGCGTTTGAACGTTCGAACGTTCGAACGTTCGAACGTTCAGACGTTTTTCCCCGTCTTCCGCACCCGGAAGCGTTTAAACGCAGCGCGCCATGCGCTTTGCGCCATGCGCTATGCGTCCCGCCCGACCCGGAACCCGGAACGCGGAACCCGGAACCTTCTTGTGTGGCTTTTCCTCCTGCCTTTCCTCCCGCTTCTGGCGGCGGACGGCTATCTCTGGCCGACCAGCGCGAGCCGCCTGATGACTTCGTCCTTCGGCGAGTACCGTTCCAGCCATCTCCACGCCGGCATGGATGTGAAGACCTGGGGGACGGAAGGATGGGCCGTGTTCGCGGTGGACAGCGGGTGGGTCGAAAAGATCGAGGTCAATCCGTTCAGCTACGGCCGCAGCCTGAGGATCCGGCTCGTCGACGGCAGGGCCGTGCTCTACGCCCACCTGTCGCGTTTCGCGGAACCGATCGAGGACATCGTCCGACTCGAACAGCGCCGCGCGGACCGGCACGACATCGGCCTTGAATTCGACCGCGGATTCCTCCCCGTCCGCCGCGGCCAGACCGTGGCCTTCACCGGCCAGACCGGCGCGGGCCCGCCCCACCTCCATTTCGAAATCTGGGACGCGAACGGGGACGCGCTGAACCCGATGTCCGTGGGCTTCACGGTGCCGGACCGCATCGCTCCGGTGATACGCGCCGTGGCCTTCACGCCGCTCGATTTCGGCTCGCACGTCGACGGCGGTTTCGTCACCAGGACGGTCCGGCTCCGGCGGGCGCCCGGCGGAAGCCGCGTCTGGGACCGCCCGGTCCGCTGCTGGGGCAGCGTCGGCGCGTCGTTCTCGGCCTTCGACATGGCCGACGGCTGCGCCAACCGTTTCTCGGCTTACGTCTCCCGGCTCTTCGTGGACGGCCGGCTCGTCTTCACCTCCCGGTACGACCGTTTCCCGCAGGCCCTGGGCCGCGAGGTGCACATCGACCGGGACCGCGGCCTGGACGTGGCGGGCCGGGGGCTGTTCCAGAAACTGTACGTGGACGACGGGAACCTGCTTCCCTTCTATGAGCCCGACGCGTTCCGCTCCGGAGTTTTCTGCACGTGGGACAACTCCGCCGGGGCCGTCGGCCCGGACACCCTGTCCGCGGACGCGGCCGGACCGCTCCGGCTCACGGCCGGACGCCACGAAATCCGGATCGAGACTTCGGATTTCGCCGGCAACACCGCGGCGGCCTCCGGCCCCGTGGAAACGGCGACCCTGGCGGCATCCGTGCCCCGCGTTCCGTTTCCGAAGACGGGCTGGTCCGGCGGCATTCCCGGCCGCTCCCTCCCGCCCGCGGCGGAACTCACCCGCGTATTCGGCCGCGACGGCCTCCTGTTCCGCGTGCGCTCCGCCTCCCCGCTCCCGGTCCCGCCCAGGCTCGACGTGGAGCTGAACGGCTGGTCCACCGCTTCCGTGGCCCTGATACCGGAATCGCGCAGCGAGTTCACTGGCATTCTTCCCTACGACGAGGCCCTCAACGGCACCATGATTACGGTTCTCCGGACCGCCTCCGAAACCGGGGCGGAGAGGGTTGACTCGGACACGGTTCAGGTCTTTTCCATCACCCCGGAATACGGCGGCGTCATGGTCAGTCCGGACGGGTTGTGCCGGGTCGAATTCCCGCCGGGTTCGGTGCCGCGGCCCTTCAAGGGACTGATCCGGACGGAACCGGTTCCGAACGGTCCTTTCGGCATCGGCGGACTCTATGTGATCGAGCCGCGGGATCTGGTGCTGAGGGACCGGATCCGCGTCCGGTTCGACGTGGCCGCGGCTTCCGGCATGGAGAACAAGACCGGCGTGTACAGCCGCAGAGCGAACGGCGGGTGGAATTTCCTCGGAAACGACCGGGAAGAGGGCTGGCTGTCCGTCTGGACATGGAGTCCCGCGGCCTTCACCGTGCTCGTGGACACGGTCCCGCCGTCCCTGGCCGGCGTCTCATTCGGCCGCAAGGCCGACCTGCGGAGGAGAACGCCGGACATCACGGTCCGGTTCTCGGACCGTCTCTCCGGCATCCGCGACGAGACCCGGTACGAGATCCGTCTGGACGGCAGGAAAATCCTCGTCGAATACGACCCGGAAAGGGCCAAGGCGTGCCACCGCGTCGCGGATCCGCTCGCGGCCGGAAAGCACGTTCTCGACGTCCGGCTCGAGGACCGGTCGGGGAACGTCTCCGAATATCGGCGGGAATTTGCGCTGCCGTGACCTTCCAAGTTTAAAAAACCCCTTCGATATCTGATGGAATTTACCCTTCAGGGTTTCATCCGCAAAGAATGAAAGGCTGAAGCCTTAACTCCATTATAGATATTGACGCTTTGAACGAAAAGGAATCCGCCACCGTGTTCCCCATCCGCGACGAAAACCCCAGCCGTTCCTTCCCGTTCGTCACCCTGCTCCTGGCGGCGGCGAACACAGCGGCCTTCATCTACCAGGCCCTGCTGGGCCCGGCGAACGAAGCCTTTGTGGTGCGTTTCGGCGCGATCCCGTGGGAAATCACCCACGGCGGGGAACTTCCCGGCCTGCCTGAAGCATCGTTGACCGGCGGCCCCGCGGTCCTGACCCTGCTGACCTCCATGTTCCTGCACGGCGGGTTCATGCACCTCGCCGGGAACATGCTCTACCTGTGGATTTTCGGCGACAACGTGGAATCCCTGCTGGGCCATTTCCGCTTTCTCGTCTTTTATCTCCTGGCCGGACTGGGCGCGGCGATGAGTTACGTGCTCGTGGACCCGAATTCGACCGTTCCGATGATCGGCGCGAGCGGCGCGATTTCAGGCGTCCTGGGCGCCTATATGATCCACTTCCCCAAAGCCCGGGTGCACGTGCTCGTCTTTTTGATCTGGTTCATCCGCGTCATCCGCATTCCGGCGCTGATCGTGCTCGGTTTCTGGTTCGTGCTCCAGCTCGTCAACGGCGTCGGCGCCCTGGGGACCGCGCAAACCGGCGGCGTGGCCTGGTTCGCCCACGTCGGCGGTTTTGTCGCGGGGATTCTGCTGGTCCTGATCTTCCCGAAACAAAAATCCGCCTCCCCTGTCCGGATCCGGTAAATCGTTATATTCGGTCTATCGACCAACCCGAATGATTCGCCATCCGGCATATAAAAAAACTCGCATTTACGGCGTTTCCAGCCTGACTTCATTCAAAAACATCGAAAAATATTCTTGATTCCCGAATAAAAATTCTCTATAATACAGAACCCCGCTTCAAACAGGGAGATCACGGGAAATCTGGATGATGGACGCCGCCCCGCTGCGCAGGACCAAGCCATCATATGTCTTCTGATTGAAGGCAAGCAGCGAAGAATCCGACTCGTCGGAGCGGCCAGAAGCCCAATCTCCGATCATCCGGAAGAATTGGAACCAGAATGAACAGGCTTCTGGCGGCCCGATCCATATACTTCATTTTTTACTAACGAAGCCAATCGTTCAAGCTTCGTTTCCTGGCATCCATGGACCCGATCGACCAACCATCGAGATGACGATGGCAACACGTGTCTTGTCCGCATTTCCGACCGATCCGGAGAATCATCCTTTTTCTCATTCATCACCCGCAAGGAGGCTTTCATGGGGAGGAAACACGGCATGATCCGTCTGTGGTTCGCCGTCGCCTTGCTGGCCGGGCTTCCGGCCGGCGGTACGGCAGGGGAGAATCAGGGGCTGTCCTTCAAGTTCGGCCTGTCCGAACGGATCCGAAACGAGTACTACAACAACATCAGCGACATGAACAAGGCCAAGGACGACAGGACGGACTATTTCCGCGTCCGCACCAGCGTCTGGGGACAGGCCCGG
The DNA here is from genome assembly GCA_030372965.1 of bacterium. Classification (GTDB taxonomy): domain Bacteria; phylum Zhuqueibacterota; class QNDG01; order QNDG01; family DTFT01; genus JAFGAX01. The sequence goes on along the minus strand of JAUCQC010000162.1, from coordinate 19,360 downwards.
TACGCGCCGGTCGCCACGGTCTACCTGAAGCTGACGAACGAGTTCCGGAAATACATGATCGACCCCAAGGACCGCGATTTCACCTGGGATGAAATCGTATGCGACAATCTGTATCTCAAGCTGGAGTCGCCCTGCAAGGCGGCGTCACTCACCATCGGGCGCCAGAACCTGAACTACGGGGAGGGTTTCATCCTGCTCGAAGGCGGGCCGTGGGACGGGTCGCGCACCATATACCACGACGCGGCGAAGCTGTCGGTGAAAAGGGGAAAAACCGCGGTGGACCTGCTCGCCATCGACAACGCCAGATTCGACGACCGCCTGCCGCTGATTCGCGGCGCGGAGCTCAGCGACGGCAAACTCAAGGCCCAGACTCCGGATCAGTGGATGAACGACGGGCGGGAAAAGGCGTTCGGCGCGTACGTCACGACGACCGCCCTGCCCCGGATGAAAACCGAGGCGTACTTCATCCGCAAGACCGAGGATCCGGAGCCCTGGATCAACCGCGGCGGTCCGTCCGACCGGCTCGACCTGAACACATTGGGCGCCCGCGTCCAGGTCACCGTGAACGAAAAGTGGTCCGTCACCGGCGAGTGGGCCGGCCAGACCGGCGCCCAGGGCGCGATCGACCACCGGGCTTTCGGCGGGTACGCCTACGCCGCGTATTCCGTGGATGCCGCGTCCAAGTCGTCCATTTCCGCGGGCGCGATCTGCCTGTCGGGCGACGATCCCGCCACTCCGGACAACGAGGGATGGAACCCCCTGTTCTCGCGCTGGCCGAAATGGAGCGAACTGTACATCTACGCGCACCTGAACGAGGTGATCCGGGGCTCCACACGGGTGGCCTACTGGACCAATATCTGGGCCCCCTACGTGTCCTACACCATGCAGTTCACGAAAAAGGCCTCGCTGAACGGGAATTTCTACCTGCTGAGGGCCTTTGAAAACCGGATGGTCCCGGGCGGGGGAACCGGATCCGGCCTGAACCGCGGCAAGGAGGTGCAGTTCTGGCTCCGGTACACTTACAATAAATACGTCAGCGGCCACATCCTGCTCGACCAGCTCGTTCCCGGCGACTTCTACGCGTTCCCGCGCACCGCGGGACCGTTCTGCCGCGCCGAACTGTTCATCAACTTGTGACGGGCTTCCGTCACGCAACAGAGGGAGCGTGTCCATGAACATGATCGTCTTCACCACCGCGGTTCTCCTCTATCTTCTCGTTGTCGTCTATCTCGGCTACCGGGGTTACCGGGAGACCAAAACCGCCGCCGACTACCTGCTCGCCGGACGCGACGTCCATCCGCTCGTGATGTCGCTCTCGTACGGGTCCACCTTCATCAGCACTTCGGCCATCGTGGGATTCGGCGGCGCGGCCGCCGTGTACGGCATGGGGCTCCTGTACCTGACCTTTCTGAACATCTTCTTCGGCATCTTCATCGCCTTCGTCTTTTTCGGCAAGCGGACCCGGCGGATGGGCCTGAATCTGAACGCCCACACCTTCCCCGAGTTTCTGGGGAACCGGTTCAATTCCCGGTTCCTGCAGGGGGCCTCGGGACTGATCATCTTCATCTTCATGCCGCTCTACGCCGGCGTCGTGCTCATGGGCGGGGCCCAGTTCGTCGCCCAGGCCTTCGGCATTCCGTACAACACCGCGCTCTTTTTCTTCACGGCCATCATCGGAATCTACGTGATCATGGGCGGGCTCAAGGGCGTCATGTACACCGACGCCTTCCAGGGCCTTCTGATGCTCCTCGGCATGACCTTTCTGCTCGTCTTCACCTACGTCAAGCTCGGCGGCGTGATCGACGCGCACCGGGCCCTCACGGCCATGAAGGACCTGGTGCCGCCGCCCCTGGCCGCGAAAGGGCACAACGGATGGACGTCCTTTCCGCCGTTCGGCACGGAGAACTGGTGGGTGCTGACGACCAGCATCATCCTCGGCGTCGGCATCGGCGTGCTGGCCCAGCCCCAGCTGGTCGTCCGCTTCATGACCGTGAAGAGCGACCGCGACCTGAACCGGGCCGTTCCGGCCGGCGGTTTCTTCATCTTCATGATGACCGGGGTCGCGTTCATCGTGGGCGCGCTCTCGAACGTGTATTTCGTCAACAACCCCGCCTTCGGCAAGATCGCGTTCCTGGCGGCCGGCAAGAACGTCGACAACATCATTCCGCTCTACATCACCAGCGCACTGCCGCACTGGTTCACGGCCGTGTTCATGATCACCCTCCTGGCCGCGGCCATGTCGACCCTGAGCTCCCAGTTCCACGTCGCGGGAACGGCGGCGGGCCGCGACGTATGGGAGAAGTGGATCAAGGGCAAGGGCGGAACCATTCTCATCACCAAGGTGGGCATTCTCGTTTCGATCACGGCGGCTTTTCTGCTCGCGTGGGCCCTGCCCAATTTCTTCGAAGAAGGGACGGCCATCATCGCGCGCGGCACGGCCATTTTCTTCGGGCTCTGCGCCACGGCCTTTCTGCCCATGTTCATCGGGTCCCTCTACTCCCGGTCGATCAATAAAACCGCCGCGGTCTCGGGATTCATCGCCGGCTTCTCCGTGGCCCTGTTCATGACGCTCTTCATCCACACCAAGGAGTCGGCGCCGCTGCTGCTCTGCAACGCGCTGTTCGGCAAGGCCTCCCTGGCCCTCGGGTCCAAGTGGGAGTTCGTGGATCCCCTGGTCGTGGCCCTGCCGGTGTCGGCCCTGACGACCCTGCTGGCCAACAACTTCGGGAAACGCCTGCCGCCGAAGCACGTCGAGAACTGCTTCGAGGGCATCCGCTGATCCGCCGGTTATCGTACCCGCATCCGTTCAAGGAAGGAGATCCGACAATGCTGGGACTTGGAGATTTCTGGGTGTCGCTGGTGTTCGCGCTGATGATCGCCAGCGTGGCCCTTTGCCTCGCGTACGGCATCGCCCGCTGGAACAAGGACGGGGGTCCCGGGCGCAAGGAGCTCGCGGAGGAGAAACGATGGGGCCGCGAGGAGAAGAAAATCCAGAGAAAGCTGTGACGGTTTTCCGCTGGGCGGCCGTCCGCCCCTCCCCCGCTTTCTCCGGGAGGGACGGGCGGCCGTCGGCGGGCCTTTGAGGATAGGAACACCAGTCGAAAGGCCGGATGATGCACAAGAACGAAAACCTGAGTCCGGACGCCCTGCGCGCCCTCCAGACGGAACGGCTCCAAAAGGTCACGCGGCACGTCTATGAAAACGTCAAATACTACGGCAGCGTGTTCGACAAGCTGGGCATGACGCCGGAGGACATGAAGTCACTCGAGGACCTGCGCAGCCTTCCCCTCACCGACAAGGAAACCCTCCGGCTCCACTACCCGTTCGGCATGTTCGCGGTCCCCATGGCCGAGATCAAGGAGATCCACGCCTCGTCGGGCACGACCGGCAAGCCGACGGTCGTGGCGTACACCGAAAGCGACCTGCGGGTGTGGTCCGAGGTCATGGCCAGGAGCATCGCCTGCGCCGGGGGCACGGCCGAGGACATCATCCAGAACGCCTACGGGTACGGGCTGTTCACCGGCGGCCTGGGCGTCCATTACGGCGCGCTCGAACTGGGCGCGGCCGTCGTGCCCATGTCCTCGGGCGGCACCCAGCGCCAGCTCCAGCTCATGCAGGACTTCGGCACCACCATTCTCACCTGCACCCCCTCCTATTCGGTCTACATGGCGGAACAGGCCAGGGCCGCGGGCATGGACCCGCGGCACAGCACGCTCCGCATCGGCATTCTGGGCGCGGAGCCCTGGAGCGAGGGCCTGAGGCGCGAGATCGAATCGGCCTGGGACATCAAGGCCTACGACATCTACGGCCTCTCCGAGATCATCGGCCCCGGCGTGGCCATGGAATGCCCGGGTCAGGACGGACTGCACGTCTGGGCCGATCACTTCTATCCGGAGGTGATCGATCCGGACACGCTGCGCCCCGTGCCGGACGGGTCGGACGGCATGCTGGTCATCACGACCCTCACCAAGCGGGCCACGCCCTTCCTGCGGTACGCGACAAAGGACATCGTCAGCCTGACGCACGCGGCCTGCCCGGCGTGCGGCCGCACGGCGCCGCGCATCAGCCGCATCAAGGGCCGGACCGACGACATGCTGATCATCCGCGGCATCAACGTCTTCCCGTCCCAGATCGAGACCGTGCTCATGGGGATCAAGGAAACGCTTCCCCATTACCAGATCATCGTCACCCGCGAGGGCGCTCTCGACGAGCTCGAGGTCCAGGTCGAGGTGAACGAGAAGGTGTTCTCCGACGAGATCCGCGGCCTGGAGGCCCTGGAAAAGCGGATCCGCAGGGAGATCGAGAACGTGCTGTCCATCGCCGTGAAGGTGAAGCTCGTGGAGCCGAAAACCATCACCCGCTCCGAGGGAAAGGCCAAACGGGTCATCGACAACCGGAAACTCTGAGGGGCAAGGAGGCCAGGCATGTTCGTCAAGCAGATATCCGTGTTCATGGAAAACCGCGCCGGCCGGCTGGAGGAGATCACCGGCATTCTCGCGGAGAACCGCATCAACATCCGGGCGCTGGCGCTCGCGGACACGTCGGATTTCGGCATCCTCCGCCTGATCGTGGATTCTCCCGACCGGGCCGCGGAAATCCTCCGGAAGGCCGAATTCACGGTGCGGGAGAACGAGGTCATCGCCACGGAGATCGAGGACAAACCGGGCGGCCTGCACGAAATCCTGACCCTGTTCAGCAAAGCCGGCATCAGCATCGAGTACATGTACGCCTTTCTCGAGCGGAAGCACGAGGACCGGGCCGTGATGATCATCCGGGTCGAGGCGGCGGCCAAGGCCGTCAAGATCCTGCAGGACGCAGGCAAGCACCTGCTGACCGCTGCTGAGACCTATACCCTTTAGGTCCTGTAAACGCCGTGGGCGGCCCCGCTGCGCGGGATCAACCAATTGTATTTTTGAATTATTGAAGACAAGCCGCCTCTGAGACCTATACCCTTTGATTCCGGGGAATGCCGACGGCGGCCCCGTCCCGTCCCGCTGCGCGGGACCAATTTACAGATGGTAGCGATTGAAGGCTGTGCGGGACCACGCTACAGATGCTTGTCATTGAAGGCTGCGCGGGACCAGGCGGCTATGTTCTTTCTGATTATAGGCTGGCCGCCGTGATGACCTATCACCCCTGAACGGAACCGGTTCCGCGGCCGCAGGACCGGAAGCGAAGGGACTCGACCGTGACGCACCACCGGATCTGGAATCCCGAATCAGAGACTTTGCCGCGAAACCGCCTGCGGGCGCTCCAGACGGAACGCCTGCGGAGCGTGGTGCGGACGGTGCACGAAAAGGTGCCGTTCTACCGCGACCTTTTCAAGCGGAGCGGTCTCACCCCACACGACGTCAGAAGCCTCGACGACCTCCGCAAGCTCCCCTTCACGACCAAGGCCGACCTTCAGTCGGGCTATCCCTACGGGTTTTTCGCCGTCCCGATGCGGGACGTGGTCCGCATCCATTCGTCCTCGGGAACCACGGGCCGGCCGACCGTCGTGGGGTACACCCGGGGGGACCTGGAGAACTGGTCGGAGCTCATCGCGCGCCTGCTGACCGCGGGCGGCGTCACGTCGGAGGACGTGGTTCAGATCGCGTTCGGCTACGGCCTGTTCACGGGCGGATTCGGCCTGCACTACGGGGCCGAACGGGTCGGCGCGGCCGTGATCCCGGTTTCCTCCGGCAACACCCAGCGGCAGATCATGGTGATGCGCGACTTCGGGTCCACGGCCCTGGTCTGCACGCCCAGCTACGCCCTGTACCTGGCGGAGGCCATCGCCGAAAAGGGAATCGCCCGGTCGGAGCTCGCCCTCCGCACGGGACTGTTCGGCGCGGAGCCCTGGAGCGAAAACATGCGCCTCGAAATCGAGTCGCGGCTCCAAATCAGCGCCACCGACAATTACGGGCTCTCGGAGGTCATGGGACCCGGCGTGTCCATGGAGTGCGCCTGCAAGGCGGGAATGCACGTCAGCGAGGATCACTTCATCGCCGAAATCATCGACCCGGACACCGGCGAAGTCCTCCCCCCCGGCCGCGCCGGAGAACTCGTTCTCACCACGCTCACCAAGGAAGCCATCCCCGTCATCCGGTACCGGACGCGGGACATCACCAGCCTCGTCGAAACCCCCTGCGCCTGCGGCCGGACCTTCGTCCGCATGACCAAGCCGTCGGGCCGCACGGACGACATGCTCATCATCCGCGGCGTGAACGTGTTCCCGAGCCAGATCGAGACCGTGCTGATGGAGATGGAGGAGACCGAGCCGCATTACCGGCTGATCGTCACGCGCGAAGGCGCGCTCGACGACCTCGAGGTGCAGGTCGAGGTGAACGAGAAATTCTTCTCGGACGAAATGCGGGTCATGCGGGCCATCGAGGACAAGATCGGCGGCACGATTCGGAGCGCGCTGGGCGTCACGGCCCGGGTCAAGCTTGTCGAGCCCAGGACCATCGAGCGCTCCGAGGGCAAGGCGAAACGGGTGCAGGATTTGCGGAAACCCCTGTGACGGGGAGAGGAGAGGAAAAAAGGGAACTCCGGAAACGGGGTTCCCTTTTTCTTTTACGCCGAAACCCTCCGTTCAAACCGTTTGCCGGTTGACCGGAGTCGCGGATATTCGTAGATTACCGTGTTGCGAGTTCCGGGTCCTGAGTTCCGAGTCGAGTGAACGATACATTCCAACTTATTTTGACCCGGAACACGGAACTCGAAACCCGGAACATGAGAAAGAGGTGACGACATGAAAATCAGAAAAATCCTCAAGGTCATCAAATCCAAGCCGACCATCGAAGGCGCGGGCGTGCACCTGCGGCGGGTGTTCGGCTTCAGCGAGGCGCCCCGCATGGACCCCTTTCTCCTGATGGACGACTTCCGGTCCGGCGACCCGGCCCGGTACCTGGCGGGCTTTCCGTGGCACCCGCACCGCGGCATCGAGACCATCACCTACATGCTCGAGGGGACCGTAGAGCACGGCGACAGCCTCGGCAACCGCGGCGTCATCGGCCCTGGCGACGTGCAGTGGATGACCGCCGGAAGCGGCATCGTGCACCAGGAAATGCCGAAGTCCGGCGAGGGCGGCCGCATGGGCGGGTTCCAGCTTTGGGCCAACCTGCCGGCCAGGTCCAAGATGATGGAGCCCAGGTACCGGGAGGTCAAGGCCTCGGACATCCCTGAGGTGCGGTCCGGCGACGCCACGGTGCGCGTCATCAGCGGCACGGTTGAAGGCCGGCGCGGGCCCGTGCGGGACGTGGTCATCGATCCCGTGTACCTGGACGTGAGCGTCCCTGCAGGCGGTTCCTTCTCCCTGCCCCTGCCGGAGGGACACGCGGCCTTTGCCTATGTCATCGGCGGCTCGGCGGCCTTCTGCGGCCAGGACGACCCGTACGCGTATGAGGCCGAGGGGAGCGGGTATTTCGACATGAACCGCGAGGGTCTTCTCAGCGACGGTAGCCTGGCCGTTTTCGGCGACGGATCTGAAATACGGGCGTCCGCCGGGGACAAGCCGGCCCGGTTCCTTCTCATGGCCGGCAGGCCCATCGGCGAGCCCGTGGCCTGGTACGGCCCCATCGTGATGAACACGCAGGAGGAACTGCGCACCGCGTTCGAGGAGTACCGAAACGGGACGTTCATCAAGTGACAAGCGCCCGAAGTGCCCTGCACCTTGAATGTGCCGGGCACTTTCATTGAAAAAACCCATTGATAATCCCCGTTTAATTTCTTAACTTTTTTGAACTTGTAAGTGTCCGGCAAACCCTTTAAATTCAACGGGTTCAGGCGGACGTACGGCCCGTTCACGATGGGGATATCCAAATGCCAGAAAAACTCACAGACCGATTCGTTAAAAAAGGCCGCGATTTTCTGGGCGTCCGCTTCCCCTTCATCGCGGGCGCCATGACCTGGGTCAGCGATCCCGCACTCGTGTCCGCCGTGGCGAACGCAGGCGGATTCGGGTGCCTCGCGGGCGGCAACGCGCCGGCCGCCGTGCTCGAAAGACAGATTCAGGAAACGCGCGGCCGGACGGACAAACCGTTCGGCGTGAATCTCATCACCATCGCGCCGGAATACCCGAAGCATCTGGAACTGGTGGAGCGTCTCCGTCTCCCCTTCGTGATTTTCGCGGGCTCCTTTCCCCGCCGGAAGGAGGTGCGGAGGGCGAAGGACACGGGCGCCCGGGTGCTCTGCTTCGCGTCCGAACTCTCCATCGCGGAACGCATGATCGAGTACGGAGCCGACGGCCTGATTCTCGAGGGCTCCGAGGCCGGCGGCCACGTCGGGTACGTCAGCCTGATCGTCCTGCTCCAGCAGGTGCTCTTTCACGTCACGCAGGTCCCCGTTTTCGCTGGCGGCGGCGTCGCCTCCGGCCGCATGGCCGCCCACCTGTTCCTCATGGGCGCCGCGGGCGTGCAGATGGGCACGCGCTTCGCGGTGACGGAGGAAAGCACCGCGCACCCGAAATTCAAACAGCGTTTTCTGAAGGCCAAGGCGCGGGAGGCCGTGGCGACGCCGCAGTACGACTCGCGTCTCCACGTGGTGGCCGTGCGCGCCATCAAAAACAAGGCCCACGACGCGTTCGGCCGGCTCCAGCTCGACCTGATCCGGCGGATCGACGAGGGCCTGATCGGCTCCCACGAGGCCCAGTTCAAGGTCGAGGAGTTCTGGGTGGGCGCGCTCCGCCGCGCCGTCGTGGACGGGGACGTGGACGAGGGTTCGCTCATGGCCGGCCAGTCCGTGGGCCTGGTGGACAGAATCCAGAGTGTGGCCGAACTGATGGACGAGCTGGCGCGGGAGACGGAAGAGGAACTCGAGCGCGTCAGGATTTCCCTGGCTTGAGGGAATGCGGCTCCGGACCGGATCCATGCCCGCCGCAAGCTCGCGCTTAGGGCCGTCGCCCTGAGGTCCGCTTGCCTGCTTTGCCCGCGAAGGGCCCCGTCAAGGCCGGAGATACCGTCTCGGGATTCGCAAGCCGGAACCCTTCCATGATTTGAAACCGAACACTGGAAACCCGAATGGAAAAAATCAGGAAATTCTTTCAGGACAACGACCAACTCGCCCGGACTCTGGGTTTCGAACTGATCGAAGTCGGAGACGGAACGGCCAAGGCCCGGATGACGGTCGGCCCCATGCATCTGAACGCGGCATCCTCCGGCCACGGCGGCGCGACCTTCTCGCTCGCCGATTTCGCGTTCGCCGCGGCCGTCAATTCGCACGGCCGGCTGGCCGTGGCCATACAGACCAGCATCTCCTTCGTGAAGGCCCCGCTCGAGGGTGACGTGCTCACGGCCGAGGCGCGGGAAATCTCGCTCCACGCGAAAATCGCGGTCTGCGACGTGGCCGTGCGGGACCAGGCCGGCGACCTCGTGGCCTCGTTTCAGGGGATGGCGTACCGGAAGAGCCGGGAGCTGCCGGTCTGAAAAGTTCAAGGTCCCGCCAGAACAAGGAATTCAGGTCCCGCTGTCGCGGGATCAAGCGACAGATGCCGGCTGTTGAAGACTTCAGCCTTTCGTTCTTTCCCGAATGAAACCCTGAAGGGTGAATTCCATGGTTTCAGCTTTACCCGCCGCATGGATTTCAGGCTTCAGCCTTTCATTCTTTTGAGGACGAAACCCTGAAGGGTGAAATCCTTGGTTCCGGTTCTAAACGCACTCATCCGCAGCAAGGGATTAACATGACCCGTTTCGCCCGTTCCGTCGACGCCCTCCAGTCCTCAGCGGTGCGCGAACTCATGAAGGCCGCATCGAATCCGGACATGATCTCCTTCTCCGGCGGCATGCCGAATCCCGGCCTGTTCCCGGTTGAGGAACTGGACGAAATCATCACCAAACTTCCGCTCCGGTCGAAACAGGACGGCTTCCAGTACGGGCCCACGCCCGGCTATCCCCCGCTCCTGGAATCCCTCTCCGCATACCTCCGGTCCAAAGGTTTGCCGGTGGAGGACAACGGGCTGATCGTCACGGCCGGGTCCCTGCAGGCCATCCATCTCGTGACCAAGGTGTTCGTCGATCCCGGAGACGCGGTCGTGACCGAGACGCCCTGCTTCGTGGGCGCGATCCCGGTTTTCCGCTACTTTCAGGCCAGGCTCCGGGGCGTTCCCCTCGACGCCGACGGTCCGGCGCTCAGCGATCTGGAGCGGGCTCTCGAAGAGGAGAAGCCAAGACTCCTGTATCTCACGCCCTATTTCCACAACCCGGCCGGCATCGTGTACTCCGCCGAACGCAAGGCGGCCGTGATGAATCTGCTGAAAGGACGGGGCATCCCCCTGCTCGAGGACGACGCCTACGGTGAGCTCTATTTCGACGAAGCGGACAGGCCGCTGACCCTGCCCATGAAGGCCTCCGCGGATCCGTCGATCCCGATATGCTACACGGGATCCTTCTCCAAGATTTTCGGGCCCGGCATGCGGCTGGGCTGGCTGCTCGGGCCGAGGGACGTGACGGCCAAATGCGAGCTCGCCAAGCAGGGCGTGGACGCCTGCTCGTCGACGTACACCCAGGTCCTGGCGGACGCATTTCTCCGGGGAGGCTATCTGCCGGCCTATCTGGAACGCCTGCGGCAGGCCTATGCCCGCCGCTGCCGGATCATGACCGACGCGCTGAAGGCGCTCATGCCCGAAGGCGTGAAATGGAACGCGCCGAAAGGCGGATTCTACCTCTGGCTGCGGCTGCCCCCGGCCATGAACGCCACCGCCCTGCTCGAGATCGCGGCCGCGGCCGGCGCCGTGTTCGTGGTCGGCCGGGCGTTTGACCCTGAAGGACGCAGGGACGACTGCCTGCGCCTCTCCTTCTCGCACACGCCCGAGGACCGCATCGCGGACGGAGTCAGAATACTCGCGGAATCGATGGCCAGGCTGGCCGGAAAAAACCGCCGCTGAACCCGCCCGGCGCGGGCGAGCATGACCTGAACCGAAGAAAAGGACGCATCCATGCGCAATCGACTCATTCTGGCCGCAATCGCGGGATTCCTACTGCTCACGCTCCGCCTCGAGGCCGCACTGTTCATCAACGAATTCTGCGCCTCCAACGTGCTTTCCTACAAAAATGCGGACGGGGACTGGGAGGACTGGATCGAGATCCACAACTCCGGGCCGGCCGCGGTCGATCTCGCCGGATGGTCCCTGTCGAACGACGCGGGCCTCGCTTCCGTCTGGCGGATCCCTTCAGGCCGCCCCTCGGAAACCGCAGTCGCGCCGGGCGGATTTCTCGTCCTGATCGCGGACGGCGAAACCGGCCTGGGAGCGGACCACCTCGGTTTCCGCCTGGCCAAAGAAGGCGGCCGCGTCACCCTGATCGGGCCGGACGGCGTATCCGTTGTGGACGCCGTAACCTACGGCCGGCAGTCCGCGGACGTGTCCTGGGGCCGGCATCCGGACGGGACGTCCGCGTGGGGATTCATGAGCCCGCCCACGCCCGGCGCGGCCAATCAGAACGGATACGCCGGGGTCTGCGCCGAACCGGTCATCGAAACCGCGCCCGGTTTTTATCAGGGTTCCGTCAACGTGTCCATCCGGCCCGGCCAGCCGGATGAAACCGTCCGGTACACGCTGGACGGCGGGGACCCGGACGAATCCTCGCCCGTGGTGTCAGGACCGGTGGCCGTGGACCGCACCCGCGTGCTGCGGGCCCGCGGCTTCAGGAACGGATTTCTACCCGGACCGATCGCCACGGCGTCCTATCTCGTGAACGAACCGACCGCGCTCCCCGCCGCCTCGCTGGTCATCGATCCGGATGACCTGTATGATCCGGAGACCGGCATTTACGTGCATCCGGGCTCGGACAGCGACGTCGGACACGACGGCCGGGCGTGGGAACGCCGCGCCTCCCTCGAATTCTTCCCCGGGGTCGCGGACGGATTCCGCATGCCCGGCGGCCTGCGCACCCAGGGCAACAGCAGTCCGGACGCGTACGCCAAGCAGTCCTATCGCGTCCATTTCAGGGACGGGTACGGTGACGGAAGCCTCGACTACCCCCTGTTCCCGGGCGATTCCGTGGAATCGTTCAGGAACCTGGTGCTCCGGGCCGGCTACGACGACGGCCTGGATCCGGGCGAGGACAACACCCGGACCGGCACCCTGATCCGCGATCCGCTCCTGACCGAACTGTGGCGGAGGACCGGATCCCTGGTCTCACGGGACCGGCTCACGAACCTGTTCCTGAACGGGGGCTATCACGGCATCTTCGACCTCAAACAGAGCATCGACGCGGATTTTATCAAGGACCACCTCGGATACGACGACCTGGACATGATGCGCACGCGATGGGATTCGACCGAGCTGGTATACGGCTCGCGGGACGAATGGCGGAGCCTCATGGATTTCTTCGACTCGAACGATTTCACATCCGACGCCGTGCTGGCCCAGGCCGCAGACCGGATGGACCTCGATAATTACGCGACCGTGCTGGCCGCGTCGCACGCGGCCGTGTTCTATTCCTGGTCCTACGGCACTTTCATGTTCCGCGAAAAAAGACCCGGCGGCCGATGGCAATGGACGGTCTGGGACGGGGACCGGATCTACACCAGAAAGGACTGGAATCCCTTCACCAGCACGTACAGCCCGATCGAAGTCTATCTGAGAAGCCACATCACGGACAAACTGCTCCAGAACGCGTCGTTCCGGACGTTGTACATCAACCGGACCGCGGACCTGCTGAACACGCTGTTCACGCCGGCCTCGGTGCAGGCTGTCATCGATTCCCTGGCCGGCGTCATCCGGCCGGAGGCGGCGCGGGACGCGGAACGGTGGGGCACCACCTACGAAGCCTGGGAGGCGAACGTGCAGGCGCTCCGCGACTACGCGGACCGCCAGCCCGGCATCGTCCGTTCCCAGATCGCGGATCGTTTCCAACTGTCCGGGACGGCCCGCCTGGACCTCGACGCCGCCGGAGGACAAGGCCGCGTCCGCGTGAACACGGTGACGGTCGGCGCCTTCCCCTGGTCCGGCGTGTATTTCCGCGGCGTTCCGGTCACCCTGACCGCCCTGCCGGACCCCGGGTACCGGTTCGGCGGATGGACCGACGCTTCCCTCCCCTTCTCCGAAACCGTCACGTGGACGCCGGACGGCGACCGGTCGGTATCCGCGGTGTTCATCCCCGTGGGAACGGTAAACTGCCAGGTCACTGCGCCCTCGCGCGTCCTTCAGGGCCGGCGCTTTCCCGTGGTCGTGCGCATCCGCGACGAAAACTGGAACATCGATCCGGTCCGGCAGGCGCCGGTGACGGTGCGGTCGGGCGCCGCGCATCCGGACACCGCGTTCCGGATCAGCCGAGGCGCGGGCACGGGCGTGCTGCGATCCGAAGCCGCATCGGATTTCATCCTGTCCGTCGGGAACACAGCCGTGCCAGAGACGCGCAGAACCGTTGCGGTTCCGCCCTCCTGGCCGTCCGTGACCGTTTCCGGAACGCTTCCCGCAGGAGAGACGGTGTGGGACGCGTCCGCGGACCGCGTCGTCGCGTCCGAGCTGACGGTCCCCGCCGGTTCCAGCCTCGTGATACGGCGCGGAACGTGGGTTCTGATCCGGAAAAACGTCAACATCAAGATCCGGGGATCCCTGGTCGTGGAGGGCACGGAGAACGATCCGGTCCTCTTCGTCCCTGAGAACTGGGCCGAACCCTGGGGCGGACTGGATTTCAGGGCCGCGACAGGATCCTTCCGCTGGTGCTTCTTCGTCAACGGCGGCGGGGACGATTCCAAAGGCCAGCCTTCCGTTTCGCCGTCCAGCCCATCGTACGATTGGCACACCGGCCGCCAGCACATTCTGTACGCCAACGGCCGTTCGGACCTGAAGCTGGACCACGGTTTCATTCTCAATTCCCGCGGCAAGGCGCTCGGCGCCCATTTCAGCTCCGTCACGGAAACGAACTGCGTCACGTCCTTCGTGTGGCACGGCGGGGAACTGCACTGGTCGCGCCTGTTCTGCCGCGACAGCCATTTCATGAACCTGCCCAACGACGACGGCGTCTACACCGGGGACATCGACACCGACGGCTTCCACATCGATTTCGTCGACCCGGACAATCCCGCCTATTCCGTCATCGACCGCTGTTTTTTCGTGACCGGCAAGGATGACGCCGTCGACCAGCACGGCGCGAGACTGCGGATCACGAACTGCTGGTTGGAAGGCTTCCAGCACGAGGCACTCGCCGCTTCCGGCGGCGACACGGTGAAGGTGTTCAACACGGTCGCGCTGAACAACGACACGGGGTTCGAATCGGCCTGGACCGATGGCGGCGTGTCCGCGGGGCCGCATGTGTTCGTCGACCACTGCGTCGCGGCCGGCAACCGCGTCGCGGGCCTCCGCATCGGGGACGATTACGCGTCCCGGTCCGCGTCCGAATACCGCTGCACCCTGACCGCGACCAACACCGTCCTGCACGCCAACGGAGACAATGTCATGAACCACATCCTCCGGTCCGGCGCGCCGCTCCCCGGAGCCATGGCCGTGTCCTGGTCCCTGACCAACGACGCGGACGCGGACGGACTGGAGCACAATCTCGCGGGCGTCCCGGTTTTTGACGACCGGTATTTCCTCCTGCCCGGATCCCCGGGATACGGGATGGGCACGGACGGGACCGACATGGGACGGCAGGACTCCACCGCGCTCACCGCGGGATCCGTGGTCGTCAACGAGATCATGTACAACGCCCCGCCGGACGCGGATACCGGGGACTGGATCGAGCTATGCAATCCGGGAACCCGGGCCAGGGACCTCACCGGGTGGATACTGAAGGACAGCGACGACGGACACTTATACCGGATTCCGGCAGGCGTCTCCATTCCGCCGGGAGGGACCTGGGTGTTCTGCCGCGACCTGGCCGCGTTCCGCGGCGTTCACCCCGGCGTCTCGAATTGTTCGGCCGGCATCCCCTTCGGGTTCGGCGCGAGCGACCAGGTGAGGCTCTACGCCCCGTCCGGACTGCGGGCGGACGCGGTCGCGTACTCGGACGGCGGCGCCTGGCCCGGGGAGGCGGACGGCGGCGGGTACAGCCTGGAACTGATCTCCCCCTCGCTCGACAACTCCGTCGCTTCGAACTGGGCGCGATCCAAACGCAGGAACGGAACGCCCGGGGAGACGAACCGGCTTCCGTCTTCCGCGGAGTCCGCGGGTCCGGAGGCTCCGGCCGCCTTCTCCCTCTCGCAGAATTATCCGAATCCGTTCAATCCATCCGCGCTTGTCGAATTCTCCCTGCCGTGCCAGGCCACGGTGCGGCTCGAGGTGTTCGACGTGAGGGGCAGGGTCGCGGCCGTGGCGATCGACGGCCGCCGGATGAACCCCGGCGTTCACCGGGCTCTGCTCGACGGCCGTGACCTGGCCGGGGGCGTTTACCTGTACCGTCTGACCGCGGTCTACGAGGACGGCCGGCGCGACGTCCGGACCCGGAAAATGGCGCTGATCCGCTGATCGGGAAAAAATAACAGCCGTGCGGACCGTCCATCCGGTCCCCCGGCGCCTGACAATCCAAAAAAGGAGAACCCATGCGCTGTCCCATCGCCGTACTGGCAACCGGACTGCTCCTGCTCGCCGCGTCCGCGGGCAGGGCCGCGGAAACCACTCATCCCTTCACCGTGCACGACCTTCTAGCCATGGACCGGATCGCGTCGCCCGCCGTGTCCCCGGACACCAGGGCTGTCGTGTTCTCGGTCCGCGTCACGGATATGGACGCGAACAAGGGCCGGAACGACCTGTGGATCGCGGACACGGACGGGAAAAATGTCCGCCGCCTGACCACGCATCCCTCCGGAGATTCGGATCCCTGCTGGCATCCGGCCGGCCGGACCGTTTACTTCCTCTCTGGCCGCTCCGGCTCCCAGCAGGTCTGGAAGATCGAGACGGACGGCGGCGAGGCCGTGCAGGTCACGGATCTCAGCCTGGACGTGAACGCCTTCCGCCTGTCCCCGGACGGGAAGAGCCTGCTTCTGGCCGTGGACGTCTTCCCCGGCCTGTCCATCGCGGACACGAAGAAACGGCTCGACGCGGAGGCGGAGAAAAAGGCCACCGGCCGGCTGTACGAGAGCCTCTTCGTCCGTCACTGGGACGCCTGGAGCGACGGCCGGCGAACGCACCTGTTCGTGACCGGCTCGGACGGCAAAGGGACGCCGGTCGACGTCATGGCCTCCATGAACGCGGACTCGCCGTCCAGGCCTTTCGGCGGCATGGAGGAGACCGCGTTCACGCCAGACTCCAGGTCCGTGGTGTTCACGGCCAAGGACGCCGGCCGCGAGGAAGCGTGGTCCACGAATTTCGACCTCTTTCTGGCGCCGGCGGACGGGTCGGCGTCCCCGGTCCGCCTGACCGCGGCCAACCGGGCCTGGGACACCTCGCCCGTGTTCTCGCCGGACGGGAGGACGCTGGCGTACCTGGCCATGTCCCGGCCCGGGTACGAAGCCGACCGGTTCCGCGTCGTCCTGAAATCCTGGCCGGACGGGCCGGAGCGCGTCCTGACCGAAGCCTGGGACCGGTCGCCCTCGGAAATATTCTGGTCCGCGGACGGGAAGACGATTTACGCGGTCGCTGAAGACATCGGGCAGAGGGCGCTGTTCGCGGTGGACGTGAAAACCGGGGGCGTGAAGCCGGTGATCTCAGGGGGCTATGTCCGCTCCCCGCAGGTGTGCGGCAAACGGATTCTGTTCGGACTGGACCACCTGAAGTCGCCGGTGGAGCTGTACACGGCGAGACCGGACGGCGGGGACGTCCGGAAAATCACGGACATCAACCGGGACAAGGTGGCCGCGGTCCGCTTCGGCGAACCTGAGCAATTCTCATTCGCGGGATGGAACGGAGAGACCGTGCACGGCTATATCGTCCGTCCGGTCGACTTCGATCCCGCGAAGAAATATCCGGTCGCGTTCCTGATACACGGCGGGCCGCAGGGCTCGTTCGGGAACGACTTCCACTACCGGTGGAACCCGCAGGTGTACGCGGGCGCCGGATACGCGGCCGTGATGGTGGACTTTCACGGTTCGACCGGATACGGACAGGCGTTCACGGACGCCATCCGGGGCGACTGGGGCGGCAAGCCGCTGGAGGACCTTCAGAAGGGCCTGCGGGCCGCGCTGGACAGCCACCCCTGGATGGACGGGGACCGGGTCGGCGCCCTGGGCGCGTCGTACGGCGGGTACATGATCAACTGGATCGCGGGCGCGTGGCCCGACCGGTTCCGCTGCCTGGTCACGCACGACGGGAACCTGGACGAACGCATGGCCTATTTCGACACCGAGGAGCTCTGGTTCCCGGAATGGGACCACATGGGAACGCCGTGGACGAATCCGGAGGGGTACGCGAAGCACAACCCCGTGGACCTCGTGAAGAACTGGAAGACGCCGATGCTGGTCGTGCACGGGGGCCGGGATTTCCGCGTCGTGGAAACGCAGGGACTCTCGACCTTCAACGCGCTCCAGCGCCTGGGCATTCCCAGCAAACTGCTGCACTTTCCGGACGAGAATCACTGGGTGCTCAAGCCGGCCAATTCGGTTCTCTGGCACGACACGGTTCTGGGCTGGCTGGACCGGTGGCTGAAGGGGTGAATGAGAATGCCGGGCGATTGCAGGGCACCCGGCGTTCTTCCTGATGATTTCACTGCCAAAATGCATGAAAGGCTGAAGCCTGAAATCCGTCATGGAATTCAGGCATCAGCCTTTCATCTTTTCCTGTTCACTTTGCGTCTCATCCCCCCGCCGCCTTGCGCAGAATCTCGGCGGACGCCTCCAGGGACGCCTGCTCCTCAGGCGCCAGCCGGCCCTCCACCACCCGGACCACGCCCTCCCGGCTGACCATGGCCGGCACACTGAGGGACGCGCCGCTGATACCGTACTCGCCCTCCAGTTCCGTGGAAACGGTGAGCACGCTGTTCTGGCCGCGCAGGACCGCGGCCGAGATGCGGGTCAGGGCCTGGCCGACCGCGAAATACGTGGCGCCCTTGTACCCGATGACGTGATAGGCCGAATCGCGCACCGCCTGCTCGATCTTGCACCGCTCGGCCTTCCAGTCGCGGCACCGGCCGCACGCCGGGCAGTACTCGTCCATGGACATGCCCGCGATGTGGGTCATGGACCAGGCCGCGAACTCGCTGTCCCCGTGCTCGCCGAGCACATACGCGTGCACGTTGTGAATGTCCACCTTGCAGTGCCGGCTCAGCAGGTACCGCAGCCGGGCGCTGTCGAGCACGGTTCCGGAGCCGATGACGCGGCCCTTCGGCAGACCGGCCCGCTTCACTGCCGCGTGCGTCAGTCCGTCCACCGGATTGGTCACCACCAGTATCACGCCGCCCGTCTTGCGGCCGACCGCCTCGTCGACGATGCCGCCTACGATTTCCGAGTTCCGGCTGAGGAGTTCCAGCCGCCTCTCCCCGGGCTTCTGCGGCGCGCCGGCCGTGATCACGATGAGACCGGCGTCCGCGTAATCCTCCGGACCGCCGACACGGATGGACACGGTCGGGAAAAAGGCCTGGCCGTGCGCCAGGTCCATGACCTGGCCCCTCGCGAGATCCTCGTTTTTGTCCATGAGCGCGATTTCATCGGCCAGGCCGCTCTGGGCCAGCGCGTAGGCGTACACGGACCCGACGAAACCCGCGCCGACGACCACCACCTTGCGACGCGCCGTTGAATTCGAATCGTTCCCGTTCATTTCAGTCTCCCGGACGGAAATCCGCCCTGTTGCCTTTTTGGGATCCGGGCCCGCTCTTCCGGCCCGGATAAGGTTATATTCCGCCGGGTTCTTCCGGGTTCCCGCGAAACGCGGACGCGCCATATCGGCATTGCGGGCAGGAACCGCAGGGGCAGGAGATCAGTGAACATTCATCTCCCTCCTCCATATCCGTGCCGATCCGTCCCGTTCGTTCAATCCGTGTCCCATCGGCAAAAAGTGCCGGGTACATCCAAAGTGACCGGCACTTCAAGTTCGCAAAAAAAAGTGCCGGGCACCTGTCAGGCGTCCGGCACATTCCATCGGCATTTCAGCGGCCCGGCCGCGGGAGGCGGATCAGGCCTTGGGGATGCGCAGCTGCTGCCCGGGGTAAATCAGGTCCGGGTTCTTGATGACTTCCTTGTTGGCCTCGAAAATCTTGGGCCACTTGTTCCCGTCGCCCATGAGCTTTTTGGCGATTTTAGAAAGGGAGTCGCCCTTCTGCACCGTGTAGAACTGCGTCTCCTCCTCCTTGGGCGGGGACGTCAGCTTGTCGTCCACCTTGGTGACGCCGGTCACGTTGCCGGCCAGCAGAATGGCCTTTTCGCGCGTGGCATACGTGTCGCAGGCGCCGGTGAGGGTCACGGTCCCGTCCTTGAACTCCGCCTTGAGATTCGTGACCTTGCCCGGAAGATCCTTGTTGATCAGATCTTCCACGGCCTGCCCCTCGTTCTTGCCCTTTCCGAAGATCTTGGC
>JAUCQC010000161.1 GCA_030372965.1 bacterium | reverse complement strand
ACAGGAAGGAGAGCAAGAAAGCCCTAGTGCACAACCGGCTCCAGAAAAGGCTCGCGGCATGCGGTCTTACGAGTCTCCGCGCATACCTCGACCTGCTGAACCGGGATCCCGAGGGACGGTCGGAACTTGCCGGTTTCGTGGACGCCCTGACCACGAACGAAACCTTTTTTTTCAGGCATCCGGAACATTTCGAGCTTCTCGTGGACGATCTGATCCCCCGGATCATCGAACGGAAAACGGCTTCGGGGTCCGGCCGGCGCATCCGCATCTGGTCCGCGGCCTGTTCGTCGGGCGAGGAACCCTACACTGCCGCGATGGTCCTGCACCAGAACGCGGAACGTTTTCGGGGATGGGCGTTCGAAATTATCGGGACCGACATTAATCGGAGCGTTCTGGAGAAGGCCAGATCCGGCCTGTACACATCCTACGCCGTGTCGAAAATGCCGGACGCGTACCGCCGCCGTTATTTCACCGCGGATCCGGCGGCCGGGACATTCCGGCTGAAGGATGAAATCCGGCAACTGGTCCGCTTTCACGCGGCCAATCTGCTGCAGCCTTTCTCTTTCGGCAAATTCGACGTCATTTTCTGCCGGAACGTGATGATCTATTTCGACGCCGCGAGCAAGGAGACAGCTCTCCACCACCTGCACGGCAGCCTTTTCCCGGGCGGCACGCTGATCGTCGGATACGCCGAGAGCATGCTGAACCATCACGATCGCTTCCGTTACATCATGCCGACCGTCTACCAGAGGGAGGACTCGACGCACGGGGAAGGAATCCGGGGGAAAACATGAGTGACACGTTCGCGGAATACAGGCTTTCCTTCTTCGACGAAACCGATGAGCATCTGTCGCTCATGGACGACAGCCTCATTGCGTTCGAGAAGAATCCGTCCGATCCGGTCCCGGTCGACCGGATCTTCCGGGTCCTGCACACGCTGAAGAGTTCGGCGGCCGCGGTCGGATATGACGCATTGTCCGATCTGGCCCACCGGGCCGAGGATCTCATCGACGGGCTCCGCTCGGGAAAACCGGCCGTCCGGGCCGCGGTGCTGGAAACGCTGTTCAGCGCGGTCGATTTGATCCGTGCCTATGTGGAAGCGGCCAGGCGCGGCCAGGAATCGGCCGTTTCGTTCGATGCCGTTCGGGCCGCGATCGACCGTGTCCACGGAAGGGACGGGGGGCGGAAGCCCGTAGGAAGCCGGGGAAAAAATCCGTCCGGGATGCCGGATTCGGCGACCGCCACTGAATACGAACGGGCCCTCCTCCGGGAGACCCTCCGGCTGTCTCTTATACACATCTGACGCTGCCGACGAGTTCCGAA
>JAUCQC010000160.1 GCA_030372965.1 bacterium | reverse complement strand
TTCGGAACTCGTCGGCAGCGTCAGATGTGTATAAGAGACAGTATTGAACCTTTTTAATCCGTGCTGATCCGTCCTATCCGCGCCGGAGGCGTCCGTGTTCCCTCTCCGCTTCTGCGCGGAAGTCAACGGTCGCCGAAAGTACCGATGGTCTGCCGGACGACGACGGTGGCGCCGCCCTCGAGATCCAGAACCGCGAAGTAGATGCCCGAGGGCAGGCCCCGGACGGGCACGGACGCGTCGCGGCCGCAGAAAACGGCCCCCGAGTCGTACACGCGCCGGCCGAGCAGGTCGAACAGCCTGATGCGGCGCAGGGGCCGGTCCGCGGAGACGGCAAACCGGTCTGAAGCCGGATTGGGGAAAAGACGGGCGCCTCCTGCCGGCGGCCGGCTCCCGGCTGAGACCCCGGCCTCCTCCGTGACCCATCCCCTCAGGTCTTCGATGTGATCGTCGAGCCAGGCGATGCGCAACCGGATCCAGTTCTTCAGCCGTCCGGTCTCTTCGGCGTAAGTCCGGGAGGGGCTTTCAACCTCGGGAGCCGGGTTCGGGCCGGCAATGGGCCACATCCTGAAATGCCGGCCCTGGGCCGATGAAACGAGCGCCGCCATGGAATCGATGACTACGCAGATGCGGTCCGGATCCAGGATTCCGGAGCGGAGATCACGGTAGCGGCGGATCAGGTCCTCCGTGAACCCGCCGTCCTGCAGCAGGCCCAGGTACCAGTCCGGCGCGTTGTTGTCCGGATTGCAGTCGTTGGTGAGGAAGGACCAGCCCGATCCGTCCGTGGCCGAGTAGACGCATTCCAGGATGTTCTTCCAGGCCCAGTCGAAGTCCCACGGCGGGCCGGCGCGCAGAAGCCCGTTCCGGCTGTCCGAATCCTTGTGGAAGAACCGGCTTTTTTTGTAGGCGTCCACGTTGCGCGACACTTCACTCAGGATGAAATAGTCGATGAAGGACGGAATGTCCAGGAATTTCCGGAAACCCGTCCGCGGATCAGCGAACCCGCCGCCGTAGACGGCGTCTTCGGCGTCGGACACGAACCGCCGCAGGTAGTCCGCCTGGTTTTCCGTTATCAATTCCGGCTTCGGATAGACATAGACATAGTACACGCGGCGGTTTGGGTAGTTCATGGGAGGAAAATCCGACATCCAGCTGTTGGACTCGTCGTGGTAGTCCACCTTGAAAATGTATCCGCCGGTCAGGGCGTCGCCGCTGCCTTTGTCCGGATCCAGTTCCGCGATGTCGACGCGGCGCCTGTCGCGCTTGATTTTCTCGGCGAAGACGTAGACGCCGCGATAGGCCGAGTTGAGAAGCACCTCGCAGAGCACGGCCCGCGGCGCGTAATGTCCCATCCGCCGGTACAGATCGAAGGCGATCCAGTTGCGCAGGAAGGACTTGTCGTTGTAATTGGAGAGAAGGATCCAGTCGTTTTCCGCGGGCATGCCGAGCAGGGGCGCGTTCCGGTTGTTCCCCGCGTCGTCACGGGTTTCCACGTCGTACGGTTTCTGAGGGAATGTGGAGGAATGGTGGCCCCGGATTTCGATCCCGATCGCGCCGTCGTAACCGGTGGCCGCGTCGGCCGGCCGGTTCATCCGCCCGGGGCCGTGGTCCACGATTTTCATCCGGCCGGAGATCTTCCGTCCGGCCGGAACCGTCCGGCCGCCCGTGTCGATCATCACGAGCGGAAGGTCCGTCGAATCCAGCCGGACCTGCGTGAATGAGAGAAGCGGGAGGACGAAGACCCCGGCCGCGGCCAGCCGCGCTCCGCGTCGGAACGGGCGGCGGGCGGCCCGGCGCCTTATTTTTTGCATGCGAAAACCCAGTGCGAGGGGAAGAAACGCAGGAGCAGTCCGCCGAGAACTGGGATCCGGCCTATATACCCGACCCAACGGTCCAGGGAGCCCGACTGCCCGTACGCGGCCAGGCTTGGAAAAACGATGCGGAAATCCCCGTTGAAATGCCGTTTCAGGATGCCTTTCAGCTCCCCGTAGGACCACAGCCGCGTCTGTTCGTACCGGATCCGTCTCCGGAACCAGACGTATCGCTTCTGCCACCGGACCGGCAGGAAACCCACGCCCCTCAGGTGGACGTGCGGTTCCCTGCGGAACAGGTCGTACCGGTTCCTGGAATCCGCCGCGAAGCGGCCCCCGGCCGCGAGCACGCGGCGCGTCTCCGCGGCCACCGCGTCCGCGTCGATCACGTGTTCGATGACGTTCTGCATCTGCACGTAGTCGAACACGCCGTCCGCGAAAGGCAGCGCCTGCCCCACGCCCCGGACCAGGAGCACGCGTCCGGCCGGCACGGTTTCGAGCGCCTTTTTCGCGAGGATGAGATTGGAGAGTCCGGGCTCGATCCCGACCACGGCGCCATAGTGTTCCGCCAGGGCCGCGAGGCCGGCGCCGGACCCGCAGCCCAGGTCC
>JAUCQC010000159.1 GCA_030372965.1 bacterium | reverse complement strand
GCAGGAAGTTGCGAGCGGTGAGAAAAGTGTTCCTATGATAGGATTAAGAATTAATGAGTTTTATGCACACGATGATCAGTGGGGACCATTTTCTCGTTTGATCATTAAACCCTCCTCCCAAGAATATCCTGTTGAGTTCGAAGGTCACTGGAAAGACAATCAAACTGGAAAAATTTTATCTCTCAGGCCTAATTCATTGCTTATACCAGTGTATAATAAAATTAGAGTAAAATCCACAAGCGTTTTAAAATGGCTTGAGTCTCTTACCACGATCTTATCTTTTATGTTACAAAATGAGGATGAATTTGAATGGGATTTGTTTTTAACGACAATTAATGAATTAAAAAGATCAATTAAAAAAGAAACTTTTCCCAAAAAAGATCTTGAGAGAATCCTATGTCAACAGCAGCCTCGTTTTATTTGGAGAGCGATTTTTCGTTTTAGGTCAAAACCAATATTAGAATTATACGCTGATGCAACAGATATGGAACGATCATTCCCGATTTATGAACAGGTTTGGCATAATAAGTCATTTCACAACGCATTTCGCGCTGTTATTCAAAACGAGAAAATTAAAGACCTGATGAAAGAAGAACTTGGATCCAAATTTTTCGAATTCTTAATTAATAATATTGATGCTTCTTAGATCATCATACAAACGGACCAGAGACACCAACAACTATTAAAATCTTCCCTTTATTAATTTTCCCCAAGTTCAATCCAGTTTCACGGCCTTCCGGACTCCGGTCCTTCCGCCTGATTTCAACCGAATCATATAAACCCCAGAACCCATCGCCTCCGCGTTCCAGACGACGGAATCCCTTCCCGCCTCCCTGCTCCCGCGGAACAGCACGTCCACCTGCCGCCCCATCGCGTCAAACACGGACAATTCGGCGAATCCGTCTCTTTCCAGGTTGTATTCTACTTCCACGGACGATCGAAAGGGGTTCGGAAAAACCGGATTCAGCCCGAATCCAGCGTCAGGCTCCCCGTTTCCGTACAGGACCGTGTTCAGGCTGTCCACCACGGCTGAAGCCGCGGACGCGTCCCCGGCTGTGATCAATCCGTATGCACGGTTCAAAACGGATTGCGCGGAAGCGTCGTCCGGCCGGTTTTTCCGGAGCGTCCATATCCTCAGAGGCAAGCGCAGGTCCTCCAATCCGAAATGGAACGAGGGATCGAGACGCTTTCTCCGGTCCTGGACTGTCTCCAAATCCCGGTATCCGTTTTCCATCGTGGGTTCGATCATGGTGCCCTCACCATAATCGTTCCACGTGATGAGCTGAATCACGTCCGGATTCCGATCCAGAGCCGACTGCAGAGTGGAGCGGAAGGTCTCTCCATCCCCGTGGTCCAGATAGCCGTATCCCTCGCCCTGCCCCGCTTCCTCGTAAATGTCGTTGAATCCGGGGAATGCGGCCGCGACCAGATATTCCCAGGACTGCGCCATCGTGTAGAATTGATCAAGATACCGTTCCAGAGCGTCCTGTGTGAGTATGCCGTCCGCGTTGGAGCGTGACATGGGAGGCCATGGATAGGCGCCTGCCGCGACAGGGGACAGCCTGTTGTCCAAAGTGAAAAAAAGCGGATCTGCGGACAGGCCGGAAAACATGTATTCCCAGTCCGAACTGCTGAAGAAATACTGCGGTCCGAAGGTCAGTAAAAGCGGCCGACCGTCCATTTTCACATACCGGGCGTCCCCGAACCAGTTCCGGTCCAGCCATCCCATCACAGTCTTCCCGTAGTCCAGTGCCCGGGGAGCGGCCAGATGGCCGTCATCCACCATGTGTTTGACGGTCTGGTCCTCGTACACAGCCGCGAACCCGAGCCCGGCCTTGCCGACCGCGTCGAACAGGGTTTCTGAAGCCGAATGGATCATGCCGTAGTCCCTGTACGCCTCCATGCCGTACCAGTCGATCAGTACACCGTCGATTCCCGAGATGATCATCAGAAGCGTCTGGTATTCCAGCAGGTCCGGATCCCCGGAGTCGTACGGACCGGTCAGGGGATAGTAATGCGAAGCGATCTCCCTCCTGCCGTCCGGTCCGACCCGGTCCGGATTGAACCGGTTCATGGTCCAGTGCCAGCCCCATCTGCCGCTCACGGGTTTGGACTGAAACCAGGGCATCACGTGCGCCAGGAAAAGCGGACGTTCGGCATCCGCATGCCGTCCAACTGGAGAGGACTGACCGCGACCCGCGCAGAGCAGGCAGGCCGCGGCCAGCATGCATATAGCCGATGCGTGTTTCATGAACGATCGAACCGCCGGCTCACCGGACCAGCATCATCTTGCCGTAAAGCGACGCCCCGTCCATCTCGAGCCTGTAGACGTACAGGCCCGAACGGGCCGGAATGCCCCGGCTGTCCAGTCCGTTCCATCTGTAAAAATGGGTCCCTGCCGGCTGTGCGCCCTCGAAAAGAGAGACTGTTTCGCCGAGCGAATTGTATATGCCGAGCCGCACTTTTCCGCCTCTTTGGAGCGCGTACGGGATCGTGGTTTCTGGATTGAAGGGGTTTGGAAAGTTCGGAGCCAGGCTGAAAGACCTGACCGACGGCGCCCGATCGGACTTAACGGCCGTCCACATCCGGTCGATGACTTCAACCGCGTCAATGGCGATGGGAATCTTGTTCCCGCCCACCACGAACTTGAACATGGTCTTCGGGTCGTCGACTTCGCACGCGAACGTGTACGGCCCGTACACGCCCCATTGCGAAACCGTGACCGGCTGGGTCCAGTGCTGGGCGTAGGGGTCGTAGTCCATGGATATGTCCACCGAGATGTCCTTGGGCTCCGAGGTCTCGGCCGTGAAACTGATCTCGTAGGTGTGGCCCTTCCGAAGCTTGAACGGCTGCATGAGCTGAACCGCCCAGACCGCGTCCCCGATGTTCTGGATCTCGATGTAGGCGCCCGCGGAATCAGGCGTCAGGCCCAGGTCCTGAACGACCGAGAACGTCGCCAGGGCGTTCACGTAATAATCCAGGCGCCAGGGGGCCGTGCCGCAGTTGAAGTCGCCGTTGAATATCATGTTGCCGTCTTTGACATTCCCCATGAAGACCAGCACCGTGTCGGACGTCACCGTGTCCCCGGCCGCGGATATGGCCCTGGCCGCGTAACGGTACAGCCCGTCCGGCAGGGCCGTCCGGTTGAATTCATAGGGCGCCTTGGTCAGGTTCCGGATGCGGGCTCCGTTCTCGTATATTTCGATCTTCGTGAGTGTGGTCCCGGTCGCCTGAGCGTCGATCACGAAAGGGATGTCCGAACAGCTCGCGTACCTGGCCTTGTGGGCCGGGCTGGCGATTCGGACCGTCACGGCCTGCCCGGACAGTTCAGCGGCGACGAAAAACAAGGCGACTGCGGATAACAGCAACCATGGCCGTTTCATGGGTGGCCTCCTCTGTTATTGGATTCCGGGAAAAGATGCGTCCGATCCGGCAGCCGCGATCACGGCTGGTTCCGGATGAACCGTATGGCCTGTCCCCCGCCCGGGGCCAGCCTCATCCTTAAAACGGTGGACGCGTCCACGGGTTCCTCGGTGACGGTCAGGGGGAACGGATTCCTCTCCCAGTGCGCGCCCACCCCGTCCCTGTAGATCCGCGCCGTGTATTTCACGCCCGGGTCGAGAAACGCCAGCGGCGTTTCCAGTATCCGGCCCTCTTCGTCCGTGACGCTTCCCAGGTACCAGTCCCCGCTGTTCCGGTCCTTTCTCGCGATGGTCACGTAATCGCCGATACGGGCGTGCAGCACTTTCGTGTCCTCCCAGTCCGCGGGCACTTCGCGGATGAAGCGGAACGCGTCCGGATATTTGTCGTAATTCTCCGGCAGGTCCGCGGCCATCTGGAGCGGGCTGTACAGCACCACGTAGAGGGCCAGCTGTTTGGCCGCCGTGGTGTTGATCCGGTTTTTCGGCCTTTCCGGACCGAACCTCAGGCCGAGCACGCCCGGCGTGTAATCCATGGGCCCGGCCAGGAGGCGCGTGAAAGGCAGAATCGTGGCGTGCTCGGGCGGGTTGCCGCCGTCCGGAGACCATGCCTCGTATTCCTGGCCTCTCGCGCCCTCGCGCGTCATCAGGTTCGGCCAGGTCCGCCGCAGGCCGGTGTCCTTCACGGGCTCGTGCACGTCAATCATGATCCTGCGACGTGCGGCCTCCTCGACCACTTTCTGGTGGTGACGAACCATGTACTGGCCGTGATGCCATTCCCCGGTTTTCCTGCCTTTCTCATCAACACGCTGGAGCCTGGGCCCGTTGGCCACGTACCCGGTTTTTACGGTATGGATGCCGAGCTTTTCGTACAGCGCGAAAGCGTCCTTCATCTGTCGCTCGTAATTGGGAACCGCGCCGCCGGTCTCGTTGTGCCCGATGAGGCCCACGCCTTTTTTGGCCGCGTAGGCCGCCACTTCGGCCAGGTCGTAATCAGGCGCGCTGCGGATGAAATCGAAACGGTCGCCGTGTGCGGTCCAGTCCCCGTCCCATCCCAGGTTCCAGCCCTCCACCAGAACTCCGGCCAATCCGTTCCGGGCCGCGAAATCGATGTATTTTTTCGCGTTTCCAGTCGTGGCCCCGTGTTTCGGTCCCGTGCTCCAGGTGGCCAGGTCCAAATGCATGGCCCACCAGATTCCCGCGTATTTGGCGGGTTTGATCCAGGAAACATCAGGGAGCGCGTTGGGCTCGTTCAGGTTGAGGATCAGGTACGACGTGATCAGGCCGCCGGGGTCGTCCGCGATCTGAATTGTGCGCCAGGGCGTCTTCATCGGCGCCCGCGCCTTCACCCGCGCTCCGTCCGACCAGGGCGTGAGGTCCGCCTTGAGGGTGTTCGGACCGGTCGGCGCGAGCTGCATGGCGGCGTAATCGGTCAGGGCCGCCTCGTGAATGCTGAGATAAAGTCCGTTTTCCATTTCCAGGGTCAACGGCGTGTGTACCGTGTCCATTTCGGAGACGGGCGTGTGGCGGTAGAGCTGTTCGTATTCCACCTTGTCCGGAAGATAGGCCGGTATCCACCAGGCCGCCGGGTCTCCGGCGAGCGCGAATTCCGTGAGCTCGTCCGCGATCTCGAACCGGTCCAGCCCCTTCTGCGCCGGTATCTCGTAGCGGAACCCGACGCCGTCCTCGTAGACGCGGAACACCACGTCCATCCTGCGGCCGTTCCTCCCCTTTTCCGCCAGGGACACGGCCAGTTCATTGTACCGGTTCCGGATCTCCCGCTTCTCGCCCCACGGCTGAACCCAGGTTTCGTCGAAAGCCCGGGTCCGGACGGAACCGATCTCGAACGGCCCGGCCAGGGGGTCGGCTTTCTTCAGGACGAATCCCATGGCCGACGGACGGACCAGTTCCCGGCCGAACCGTTCGACGCGGTATTTCGGCCGGCCCTCCTCCAGATCGAACGTGACCCGCACCGATCCGTCCGGCGATTCGACGGACGCCGGCCCCGCGGATGCCAAGCCCGCGGCCGCGCAGCAGAAAAACAGAACCCCCCATATGAAACGCGAATCCATGAGAACTCCTTTTCTTCTTCAATCCGGATTAACTCCGGAGCGGCATTCCCTCGACGTTACAAGCGGAAATCCCGGCCTCGGACGCCCGTTCCGGTCTCCGCATGTCCGATCCGATTGAAGCTACAACCGTATGGCCAGCGAAAACCGCTGGGTGTTGTTCAGAATGCCGAAATCCTGGTACGCGTAATCGATGCTGATATTCCCCGTGCCTCCGATGCGGTGCGTGAGTCCGCCGCCCAGAGTGAGCCCCTGCTGGCTGTCCCGCGAGAACAGCGACTTGTATCCGGCCCGGAGACGGACGCGGTTCCGGAACACGTATTCACATCCCGCGTTGACGCATTCCACATTGTCGTTCGGGTGCAGGGCGTCGACGGCCACGATCAGCTTGTCCCCGCCCATGCCCTCGAGGAGGTCCGCGGACACGCCGACACGGAACAGCAGTGGCAGGTCGAAGGCGTCCGTCCGGAGATCGGCCTTGATGTTCCCGTTGTTGCCCGACTGGACCGGATCGATGTCATGCTGCACAAGCAGGTCGTCCCCGGTCATGCGCATTTTCGTGCCGAAATTGGAGATGGACATGCCGATGCGCATGTCGTGAAACTGGGTCCGGAACAGCGTGCCGATGTCCAGCGCCAGGCCCTGGGCCCGGCTGTGGTAGATGGACTCACGGATGTATTTGCCGTTGAACCCGACGCTGAACCGGTCGGTCAGCGCCCGTCCGTAACTGAGCCCGAATGCCAGACTGCCGGCGTCGAAGTACTCGCCGGTTCCGTCCGGCGCCTCGACCGTGGTGCGCTCCATGTCGTCCATGGTCACGAACGTGGCGTTGACGCCCATCGTGCCGAGGCTCCCGGCCGGGAGAACCAGCCCGGTGTAATTGGCGCGGATGTCCGCGAGCCAGCGGCCGTAGGTGACGAGGAACTCGGTGCCCCGGATGCCGGCGATGCCGGCCGGATTCCAGAACATGGCCGTGGCGTCGTCCGCGACCGAGGCGAACGCCCCGCCCATGGACACGGCCCTGGCGCCCGCGTCGATCGAGAGAAACTTGGCCGCGATGGTCCCGGATTTCGAGACGCTCTGACCCTCGACCGGCTGATGGAGGGCCAGGATCGCCGCCGCAGTGAAAAGAACGGAAGATATTTTCATGGGTGACCCCTCTTTCCCTCGTTTATTTGATGACCGCGAACTTGCCGACCTTTTCGCCGATACCGGGCGCCTGGACGTGATAGAGGTAGACGCCGTACGCGATGTCCAGATTGTCCCTGGTCCGCATGTCCCAGATTTCCGTGCCGTCGCGCAGGTCGGACGCGTGGTCGATGTCGGCCACCATCTGCCCGCTGATGTCGAAGATGCGGATGCGGCAATTCTGCGGCAGATGCGTGAAATGCAGTTCGCGCGGCCCCCGACCGCTGGCAAAGGGGTTCGCCGCCTCCCACGAATTGGCCGCGATGTAGGGATTCGGCACCACCCGGATGTCGTCCAGGCCCTTTTTCGCCAGGTCCGCGTCTACGGTCTCGGGCGTCATTGTGAATTCGAACACGTCGTTCGACAGGAACGGCCGGTGAAAAACGAGGGACAGAGTGTCCCCGGCCGACGCCTGGAGGGTGTCCGTGTCCGAGTTCGCGAGCGTGATCTGCCAGGAGGCGTGCAGGGAGTCCGGATCCAGCAGAATGATCTCGTCGCTCATCGTCCGGGCGGTGCGGGCCGTGAATTTTCCGTCCTCTCCGGCGACCAGGTCCCTCTCGCGGAAGGCGAAGCGCACCTTTTCGCCGGTCAGGCTGTTCCGCACCGTGAAATTCACGGGTTTGGCCGGTATCTCGGAAGTGCCGCGGAAAAAGGAGGTTGAGGTGTCGATGCCCACCTCGCCGAAGATGACCTTGAAATCCGCGACCATGAGCGTCACCGGCATGGATTGGTAGCTGAACGGCGCCACGGACGGCGGGTACACGCCCGGACGGCTCCAGGCCGTGGCGTAATCGTTGATTCCGAGCACGTCCGCCGAGCTGTGAAAGGACAGGATGAACCCGTCTGTGATCGGCAGTTCGTCGCCGTCGTGGAAAGACGTGTCCGCCTCCGCCAGGGTCTCGCCGGTGGTCACGTTGACCCAGGTGAAATCCTTTGTCGCGGGGAGATTTTTCTGGGTGCCCACCGTGACCCTTCGTTCCGTGAAGGTGACCCGGTACGTGTTCGGCCGCACGGCCTGCGGGTCGACGATCCGGATGCCGATCCGCCCGCCGGTCGTGCTTCCGGCCAGCCATCCCGCGGACCCCGCTCCGGAGGGCACAAAACCCGCGGCCGGAGCCTCCGGACGGACCACCGCGACATTGGTCCCCTTGTCGAGCACGCCGGTGGCGCCGATGGCGATGTACCGCGCGCATTCCGTCGGGGGGATGCCCTGTTCCGCCAGTCCCCGGTCGTACGACGTGACCGCGTAATAGTACTGCTGTCCGTTCACCACCGTGGTGTCGGTCCAGGCGTGGACGAGGCCCGTGTCGTCGCCGAGCCAGTAGTGAACGCCCTTGACCGGCACGGCCGCGTATCCCTTGACGCCGTTGTTCAGGTCGAACTGCGCCAGGGGCTTGGTGTAGGTCCTGACCCCCTGTCCGTCGGTGATCGGCTTCATGTCGTTCCAGCCCGGATCCGTGGAACGGTAGACGCGGTATCCCTCGAAATCACGGCCCGCGATGGGGTCCTCCGAATATTCGGCCCGGTCGTCCCAGATCAGCGTGACCCGGCGGTCCCCGGCGACGGCCCGCAAGGCTGGGATGACCGGCGCCTGCGAAAAGTTGTAGTTCTCCGAATAGGCCTTGGCGACCCATCTCTTGTTTTCGAACAGGTCGTCCCGGTCCTCGCCGCAGATCAGGCCCATGGAGAACCGTTCGACTTGCCGGGGCGCCATGGGGAAGTATCCGGAGCCGAACATCAGCTCGGTGTCGCCCGCTTCCATCAGGTCGTCGAGACGGCCGGGCGTGAGCGCGGTCCAGACATCCTCGTCCTTGTGCAGGGGCAGGGCCGTGTACAGGTAGAGGTAGAAGCTGGTCAGGCCGAGCATGTCCGATTCGTCGATGTCGGTCTTGTCGATGTGCGGCTCTCCGGGCAGGTTGGTGTTCGCGCCGGACGTGGGCCGGCCGTCCCCCTCTCCCGCGTCGTTCGTCCGGGCCACTCCGTCCATGCCCACGTCGTCCGTCCGCGGGTCCCAGTCGCCGTCATTGTCGACGCCGTCGTCCCGTCTTTCATCGAGCAGGACATTGGCGTTCGTCCCGCCCGAGGCATAATCGATGTACTTGGCGCCCACATTGAGATAGGTGGTGATTTCGTTCGGCGGCGAACCGATGGTCACTCCGGTGTTCTCGTCGATGAGCCCGTTCAGGTTGTCGTCGAATCCGTTGAACGGCTCCTCGACGATCTCCTTTCCTGGCCAGTACGAGAAGGTCCTGTCCTGCCACGCCACCCGAAGCGTGTCCGCCGTCATCCGGGCCGCGGACCGCCGGTAATTTGAATAGTCGATGAGCACGATGTTGTCTCCGGCGCTCAGCGTCCGCGGCGCGAAATCCGCCTCGGTCAGCGCGGGGCCGGGCCCCGTCGTGCCGTCGCCGTCATTGTCGATGCCGTCGAACGCGTTGCCCGGGCTCTCCAGAAAGGCGCCGCCCAGGTAACCGACCGGGCCCCATCCGCCGGTGCCGATGAAGTCGTTGTCCCAGGAATAGGCCAGATCGGCCGTGATGTCGTAACCGCCGTTGTCGTCCTGCGATTCGTTCCCGAAGGCCGTGTTCATCACGTGGCCCATGATGTTGCCGATTTTCAGCCCGAACACCGTCTTGTTGTGGTTCGTGGTGCCGATGTTTTCGACGTCGTACAGGCAGAACAGCGCGTCCTCCACGAGCGCCTGCGACCACTGGAATCCGCGGATGTAGACGCGGACCCCCAGGCCCCGGCGCGACAGGTCGGTGCTGTCCGGGTAGAACGGGTATTCGCGATTCTCGTAATCGTCCACCACGAAATAGCTTTCCTCGTCCGCGTTCATGACGCCCTTGCCGAAGTAGCCGTTCCATCGGCCGCGCCAGCCCGGGTCCACGGCGTCTTCGTTCTTGTCCGGCCAGAACGAAGGCCAGGACCAGGGCCATTTGCTCATGGCGATCTTGTTCGTGTCCGGATTGGAAAAACCGGGCAGGGGCAGAAACGTGTACGGATCGCCGTTCGGCCCGATTTTGCCGCTGGAGTTCGTTCCGTCGCCGATGGCGACCGGCTCAGTGATGATGTGACGGACGATGCCGTCGTTGCAGAGCGCCTCGGAGCCCACCAGCACGCTCGCGTCGATCAGGTACGAGTATCCGGAATTGATGGGCCACTCGCCTCCGATCAGGGTCGGGTCGTTGAAGGTGGTGATCCCGAACATGCCGTCGTTGTAGAACGTCGTCCGGAACTGGTTGCCCGAGTGCACGCCGTCCTTCCGCTCCCGGAACACGCCGTGCAGGCCCTGCATCTGGCCGTACAGGCCGGCCGCCCCGGTCCAGGCCGCGAGGAGGAATATGCCCGCCGCTTTTTTCATCTTCTTCTCCTTATCCGAGTCCATGGCCGTGTCGGATCAGAATCCGACCGCCACGCCGATTTCGATGCGCCGGGGTTCCGCGTAATACCCGGAAATCCGGCTGTAATCCCCGATGGTGCCGACCCGGTTCGCGTCGAACGGGATGGCCGACGGTTCGATCGTGGTCGTGTAATCCGCCGTGCCCGTGTCGGACCAGACGGCGTTCTGGTTCTCGATGTCCAGCAGGTTGTACGCGTTGACGAAAAGCGACACCTGCAGGCTCCGGATCGGGAAGGCTTTCCGGACCAGCAGGTCCACGTTCTTCCGCGAGGGCATGCGCCTGCTGTTGTCGTCGAATTCGAGCACCGCGGCCGAACCGACCGTGGAAGCCCTGGCCACCGTCGGCGTGTACGGCCGGCCCGTGTAATAGCTCGCGATCATCGAAACCGTCCACCCGTCCCGGGCGTAGCTGAAACTTCCGTTGAGAGTGTGGGTCTGGTCCCAGCTCATGGGGACCAGTTTCAGCCGCGGCTCCTGATTGCCGATCAGGGCGAGAAACGCGTCGTTCGGGTTGGAATAGGTGCCTTCTGCCACCTGGTAATAATAATCCAGCTCGGCCGAAAAACGGTTCGAGAACCGCCTGGAGACGCCCACCGTCACTCCGCGCACGTTGGAGTAGTCCTTGTTCTCCCACCGGGCGTATTCCACGCCCGGCATGGGCGTGACGATCATCGCGCTGGTGCTGACCCAGTCGCGCACGTCCCGGTAGAAGACCGTCACGTCCATTCCGACGTTGTCCGTGACCTGCTGCTGCAGGCCGATTTCGTACTGGACGGTCCGCTGGGGTTTCAGGTCCGCGTTGCCCATGATGACGCGGGTGGTCGACGGGTCGATCTTGAAATCCGGCCGGTCGTACAGGTAATTGAACGTGGGGATCTGGAAGAAATGGCCGTAGGAGAAATGGATGACGCCCCGGTCCGTGACCGGATACGCGATGCCCAGTCTCGGGCTGACCTGGCTCCTGGACCCCGCTTTTTTGTGCATGAAGGCGCGGCGCTCCTCCGGCGTGTATTCGGCGCGCAGGGAATCCGGCGCGTCCGGGTTCCGGTAGATGTTCCGGTCCTTGAACGGGTAATAGATGTTGGGATCCGCGGCATCCGCGGGAACGACGCCCATCGAATTGAAATAGTCGAACCTCAGCCCGAGATTGACGATCAGGTCTTTCAGCTCGATCTTGTCCTGCACGTACGCGGAAAATTCCTTCGGCTTGCGGTCGTATTTCCAGTGGTACATGCTCGACAGCGGCTTGATCTCGGGTTCGTACGGCACAATCTCCTCGTCCGCGTCGGTTTTCAGTTTCGGCCGCAGCGTGAACTGTTCGAAGAAGAGGCGGTAGAGACGCAGCTCCGCTCCCGCCTTGATCTGGTGGATGCGGTTGACCTGGCTGGTCAGGTCCAGTTTGCCGAGCCAGTATCCGGTGCTCTGCTTGAAATGATCCCGGTCCATCCCGTCGTTCAGGAAGCTGTATGTCGCGGGCGGTTGGTCCTGATCGTGGTGGATGTACCCGTCCGGTCCGTCCGGATCGACGATAAAGGAATAGGGCGCCTGCCCGGCGATGAGCGAATCGAGCCGCATCCGGCCCGCGGCCGTGGAAGGATCAAAGGTGACGCGGTTGCCCCCCGCGTCCGTCATGGCCACGAGGTAATCGGGCTTGGCGTTCGGGTTCTCGTACACGTACTGCCTGTAGGTGTTGTCGAAACGGCTCAGTTTCAGCTCGTAAAACGTCCTCTCGGAAAGGACGTGGTTCATGGTGAATATCTGCGTCAGCCCGTCGTTGAAGTGACGGGCCGTGCCGTACGGGTTGTATTTATAGAGGTGGTTGTACACGCGGTCCTGGCCGTCGTGGCTCCAGAAGATGTTGTGCGTGAACTTGAGGTGGGCGCCGGCCTGGTACTTCAGCTTGAACTGGACGTTCTGCCGCTCATAGGGGCTCAGCGGGACCAGGCCGCTGTCTCCGGCCGCGCCCGTGGGCCTGAACCAGTCCCGGCCGTAGAGATATCCCTCGTTCGAGAATAACCGGGCATTTGCGAAAAAGGTGAGTTTCCTGCCGAAACCCGGCACCGGCCCGCTGAGATTCATCTCCGCGTCCGCGACCGGATTGAATTTGGAAAGCGGGTTCTCTTCGACGCCGATTGCCTCCGTTCTGCCGGTGGCCTTGTTCGTGCCGGTTCGGACGGATTTCAGGACGCCGAATTTTCCGCCCGAACTCACGTAGTCGCCGACATAGGCGCGCACCTGGCCGGTGGGTTTCTCGCTCCCCTCCTTGGTAATGATGTTGACGATTCCGGACATGGCCTGCCCGTACTCGGCGTTGAAGGTTCCGCTGATCACCTGCAGCTCCTTGACCGCCGCGTTTTCAACCGTGACGCCCATGGTGCCCGAGAAGACATTGGTGGCCGACACCCCGTCGACCCAGTAGGCGATCTCATTCGACCGGCCTCCCCGGATGTGCAGTCCGTCCGACCGCACGACGCCCGCCTGGAGTGCGAGCACCTCGCTCACCTCGGAAACGGGCAGGTTGCCGATTTCGTCGGACGACACGGAAACGAGCGAGCTGGTCATGTCCTTTTTCACCAGCGGCCGCTCGGCCTGAACGGTGACGACCTCGTCGCTGTTCAGCACCGTGGGGCTGAGGAGTCCGTCCAGAACCGTGGTCATGTCGATCGACACCCGGGCGTTCTCGATCACGGTCTGCCTGTACCCCATCATGGTGATGCGGACGGTGTACGTTCCGGGAGGGACGTTCAGGATCGCGTAGGAGCCGTCGAGGTCCGCGGCCGCGCCGATGCCCGCGCCCGTCACGATGACGTTCGCGCCGACCAGCGGCTGTCTCGTGACCGCGTCCAGCACCACGCCGGAGATCTTGCCTGTCGTGCCGGCCAGGAGCCCGGCCGCCCCCGTCCAAACCGAAAGAGAGAGACACAGCCAGGCAGAAACGCTTTTTGGTTTCCTTCTCATAACCCTTTCTCCCTGATCAAGGAATGGGATTGCGGAATGTCGGTAAGATAGGGCGGTATGGGGAAAAATGCTCATATCCGGGTGCGGATTAATAGCATCCTATTCCCAAAACAGCGGCCTGAATCCTGAAGAAGCGGCGGAAAAGAGCCTAACTTCTTGTTTTGCCGGTCTTTGAGAGGTCAATGTTGAGCTTGGAGGCAAGATACTCCGAGGGAGACAGGCCGAATTGCTTGCGGAAACACCTGGAGAAATAGTTCAGATCGTTGAATCCCACGTGGTAGGCGATTTCGGATATTTTCATTTTCCCGCTGCCGAGAAGCTGGGCCGCGGCCTTGAGGCGTATCGTGCGTATGAATTCGTGCACGGTCTGTCCCGTGAGGCTCCTGATTTTTCTGTACAACTGCGTCCGGCTGATACCGGCCTCGCGGCTGAGCCCGTCCGCGTCCAGTTTCCAGTCGGACAGCCGGTTCTCGACGATCTTGCGGGTGCGCTCCAGAAACCGCTCGTCCAGGCTCATCACCCGGGTTTCGCCGGGTTCCGTCAGGATCTGCCTGCGGAAATGCGCCCTCAGTTTTTTTCTCGATTCCAGCAGGTTGAAGACCCTCGCCTCGAGCTCCTTGGCGTCGAACGGTTTGGGCAGGTAATCGTCCGCGCCGATCAGGATGCCCTTGATTTTATGCTGGCGCTCGGTGTGCACGGTCAGCAGAAGCACCGGGATGTGGCTGGTTTTCTCCTCAGTCTTGATCCTGCGGCACAGGTCGTATCCGTTCAATCCGGGCATCTCGAGATCGCTGATCACGAGATCCGGAACGGCGGACACGGCTTTTTCGAGCCCCGTTGTTCCGTCCATCGCGGACAGAATGCGGACTGAAGGGCCGAACAGATTCTGGATGTGCCTGTGCATGTCCGCATCGTCGTCCACGACCAGGATCAGGTGTCCGGATTTTCCGGCGTCGACCGCCGGGGTCTCCGTTTCCTCCGCCCCCTTCCCGGCCGGCCCGGATTCGGGGGATTCGGCCGCGCCGGGATCGTCCGGCACGGCTCCGGTTTCCCGGTCCGCGGGACGCTCGAACACCATCACGTCCACCGGGATCTGGACCGTGAAAACCGCGCCCTTTCCCTCCTCGCTCTCCACGGTCATCCGGCCCTGGTGCAGTTCGACCAGCTCATGCGCCAGGTGAAGGCCGATGCCCAGGCCCTGTTCGCCTGAAGGCGACACGGATTCCGCGGGGCCGGAACGGTCGAACAGGCGCTCCAGGCGTTCCGCCGCGATGCCGACGCCCGTGTCCGCCACGCGGATGCGGAGGGTTTTCTCCGTCTCCCCGTCCTCGGGGAGGACCTCGAGGCTCAACGCGACGCGGCCGCCGTCGGGCGTGAACTTGAACGCGTTGGACAGGAGGTTGTAGACGATCTTGTCCAGGCCGTCCGGGTCGAACCAGGTCAATCCGTATGAAATCGTGCTGTGAAACTGAAAGTCGATGCGGTGCAGGTTTGCGTACTCCCGGAAGGAAAGATACATGTCCTGCAGGAACCGGACAATGTCGCGCTGTTCGGTTTTCAGCCGGAGTTCGGAGGGTTCCGTCCTGTAGAATTCGATGAACTGGTTCAGCAGTCGCGAGAGCCGCCTGGCGTTGCGCGCCGCCATTTCAAGCGTTCCCCTGAAGGCGGCGTCCATGCGGCCCGTCGCGATGAGATGGTCGAGCGGTCCGAGAATGAGCATGATCGGCGTGCGCAGTTCGTGGGCCACACTGCTGAAAAACCGGGATTTCATCCGGTCCGCTTCGACCAGCTTTTCGAACTGCAGATGCTCCATTTCCAGTTCGTGCTTCATCCTCTGCCGTTTCAGCCGGTACCGGATGAAGGCCATGACCGCGCCGCCCGCGAACACGCCGTACAGGAAGAACGCGATCCAGGTTTTCCAGAACGGGGGCCTGATCCGGATCCGGAGAGCGAGGCCCTCCTCGTTCCACACGCCGTCGTTGTTCGCGGCCTTG
Source organism: bacterium (assembly GCA_030372965.1). GTDB lineage: Bacteria > Zhuqueibacterota > QNDG01 > QNDG01 > DTFT01 > JAFGAX01. The sequence continues at coordinate 241 of JAUCQC010000159.1, read as the reverse complement.
ACGCGGAACACGTAGCGGCCGGGATTCAGGTTGGTGTAGGTCGCGTGGTTCTGGGTGCCGACCTCGTTCCAGTCCTTCTCGAATCCCTCCATGCGGAACGCGTACCGGTTCCGCTCCGGATGCGTGAAATTCAGGGCCGTGAACTCGAGCGAAAAAACGGACGCCCGGTGGGAAAGCGTCAGGTCGGCCGTCTCGCCGATCTGGGCGCGGAGAGGGCCCCCGCTTCCGACCTGGACGGATT
>JAUCQC010000158.1 GCA_030372965.1 bacterium | reverse complement strand
CCCCCCCCCCCCCCCCCCCCCCCCCCCCCCCCCCCCCCCCCCCCCCCCCCCCCCCCCCCCCCCCCCCCCCCCCCCCCCCCCCCCCCCCCCCCCCCCCCCCCCCCCCCCCCCCCCCCCCCCCCCCACTTCAGCACTTCACCGGCTCATGCCGGACGCGGTCAGAATCCGCACTCTCGGCAGGATATCCCCGAGCCGACCGTTCAGCTGTTCAGGGGTGATCGAGGCCGCGGCTTTCTGGAGGTCGAAAATGGACCGGTACGGCAGGTCGAGCCTTTCGGCCAGGACGCCGAAATACGCGTGGTTCAGCGTGTACTGGGACCGGATGGCGAAAGCGGACTCGAGCCGCCTCCGGGCGGTCGTGAAGACCGGTTCGGGAATGCCGTCGCGCCGGGCTTCCTCGAGGAGAGCCTCCAGACGGCCGGCCGCGCCGACTCCCTTCCCGGGGGCCGGAACAGCCGAAGCGACCCAGTACCCGTAGTCGGCTTCGTTCTGGGAATAGAAATCCAGTTCGAGGCCCGCGGCCGCAGCGGCCCCGCCGGACGCGGCCCGCGCCAGCAATCCGCCCTGCTTCGCGGATACGGCCAGGCCGGTCAGGTATTCCAGCAGAAAATCCGGACCGTACGGAACGGAAGTTCTCAACGCCACGAACAGGCTGTCCCTGCGGCCCGCGCCCGCGGATCGCGAAGTTCGGACCTTTCCGGGAACCGGCCCGGGAGCCGGGGCTCCGGGTTCGAAAGCCGGAAACGGTTCGGGCGCCCGCCTGACGCGCCAGGCCTCGTTCAGGGATTTCAGAACGGTCTTGCAGTCGCATTCGCCCGCGATGGAAACGATCATCCGCTCGGGACGGACGTGCCGGGCCGCGAAGGCGGCGACGGAATCGGCCGTCACGGGCCGCGTTTTCTTCGCGCCGGGCGCGCCCGCGGGCGAATCGGGAAACAGGACGGAACGGATGGCCGAATCCTTCCTCTGCTTCCTCTTCAGAATTTTGGAGAATCCCCCCGCCTCCTCCCCCATCCCGAGTTCAACCGCAGCCGAGAGTTCGGTGCTGTCGAAAGTCGACCGGGAAAGGCATTCGGCGAGAATGGCGAAACAGGAAGTGAATTCCTCGGCCGGCGCCTGAAGCACCATGATCGAGCCGGTGAGGCCCGTTTCCGCGCCGATCCACCCGCCCGCGCTCTCGATCTCCCGGAATATCTGGTTCCGGGTGCGGATCTCCGTGCCGCCCAGCAGCATGCGGTTGACGGCACGGCTGACGCCGGGCGCGCCGTCCCGCTCTCCGTAATCCAGCCAGACCACCGCGGCCGCGACCGGCGACGGAATGCCCGTGATCACGACGCGCAGGCCGTTCTCCAGAACGACGGTTTTCGCGCCGGACCGCTTGGCGCATCCGGACGAGAACAGAACGCCGGCCGCCGTCACGAGCGCAATCGATCGTATCTTCATCGGTATTCTCCGGCCCTCTTCATTCAGGCATCAGGATGATGGAGACGCGCTGTTCGTCCGTCATGAAGGTCCGGACCGCTTCGCGCACGTCCTCGGGACGGACGGCGCGGACCCTCCTGGCGTACTGCCGCGCCAGATCGAGATCGGCCATGGTCGCCCAGTAACCGATGTAATTGGCGTAATCCGTCGCGCCTTCGCGGCTGAACGATTCCGTCGCCGTGAGCATGCGCTTGGCCCTCGCCATCTCCGGTTCCGGCATCGGATCGTCCCGCAGGATCCGGACCTCGCGGAGAATGGCGCTGCGCACCGAATCCGCGTCCGCCGGCGGGCAGGCCGCCGTGACGCGGATGAAACCCGGATCGCGGGGCGTCCGGTACTCCGACCAGACGGCGTACAGGGACGGCGCGGAAACGCGGATCTGCCGGTTGAGCCTGGAACTCTGCCCGTTTCCGAGAGCGGTGACGAGCACATCCATCGCATAGGTGGCCGGGTCGGACACTGCGGGCGCGGGCCAGCCGACCGCGACGAAAGCCACGTTCGGGCCGAATCCGTGCCGGGCGCGCACGTCCACGGCCGCGGTGTGGCGGGGTTCGGGCTTCCACGCGGGCAGGGCCGGGGACTCCCGTTCGAAGCGGCCGATTCCGTTTTTCAGGCGGCCGATCAGTTCCCCGCGCTCGAACTGCCCGGTGACCACCAGCACGAGATTCCGCGGCACGAACGACCGTTCGTAGTGGCTGCGGACGTCATCCGTGGTCAGGGAGCGGAATCCCTCCGCGGTTCCGTGCGGCATGAACCGGTAGGGGTGTTCCCGGAATGCCAGGGAAAGAAAACGGGAGAGGATTTGCACGTCCGGATTCTTGCGTTCCTCCTCGAGCCGCCGGGTCAGCTCCAGCCGGACATCCGCCGAGAGCGAGTCGCTGAACCGCGCGTCCCGGACGACATCGTCGAACAGGTCGAGAATGGGAAACAGAAAATCGCCGCTGACCGTGACCGCGAACGCCGCGAAATCCTGGTTGACGCCCGACTGATAATCGCCTCCGTAGGAATCGATGTCCGCGCGAACGTCGTCTCTGCTTCCGGTCATCCGGAAAAGCGATTTTTCCATGAAACGGGTGATGCCGGCCGTGGAATCGGTCTCGAAAATGGAACCGGCTCTGACGAAGAGGGCCACGCAGGCCACGTTCGTGTGGGGGAACGGATGCAGAATCGCGGTCATGCCGTTCGGAAGCGCGATGGATTCGGATTTGTCTCCGCCGGCCGCGGTGGACAGACCCGCCAACAGTAGAATTATCGCTAAATATTTATTTCTCATACTCTTATCCTGCTTTCAACGGTGCCAGGCCGATTTCCCTCGTTCATGCATACGTACCGGGTGACAAAAAGTTACAAAAAAAAACCGCCAAGAAAAATCTCAGCGGCTGACGGCTCGGCGGAAAACGGGAATATTAATTGAACATGAAGAACGACGGATTGACGGGTCTTCCCGCGTTCAGAACCTCGTAGTGGAGGTGGGGTCCGGTGGCCCTGCCCGTCTCTCCGACCTCGCCGATGGCCTGCCATCTCTTGACGCGCTGTCCCGGCGAAACGAGAATCTTGGAGAGGTGGGCGTACCGCGTTTCGAATCCGAAACCGTGGTCGATCACGACTTCCATGCCGTAGCTCTTGTACGGGGTGTAGATGGTCTTCGCGACCTTGACCGTTCCGGCGGCCGTCGCGAGCACCTTGGTCCCGAGCGGCATGGGAACGTCGACTCCCTCGTGCGACGCAATCTTGTCGAGAAACGGATCCATTCTCAGTCCGAAGTTCTCGATGACCTTCGCGCCGAGAATCGGGCGTATGCTGGGGAGCTGTTCCGCGCGCGTCTTCTGTTCGCCGAGGAGCAGGTTGATTTCCTGAAGGCTGGCCCGCTCGAGCCGGATCTCGCGCTCGATCTTGTTCAGGTCCATGCGGGCTTCCGCGGCGGTGCGGCTGACCTCGTCGTTGAGGTACTGGTATTCCGGGATATCCGCGGAATAGGGTCCGCCGACGCCGACCTGCCGGACGTCCTGGTCGATGGCCGGCAGTCCGGCCACGTTCCGGAGCATGTCGCCCGTGTTCTCGACCTCGGTCACATGCGCGTTGAGGACCGCGATTTTTTCCTTCATCGCGATCAGCTCTTTCTGAAGTTCGTCACGGTTCTGCTTCAGCGAATCGATTCGGATGTCGTGAAAAAGTCCGGTGACCAGGTGAATGCCGATGCTCAGAACGAGAAGGAGGGCGAAACCGCCGGCCGCGGAATAGATGTAAAACTGCCTGGGGTTGAGGCTGAACTGCCGGAGACCTGTCCCTCTGGAAAAATACAGCAAACGGATTTTCTCGTTCAGCATGCCGTCTCCCGCGCGATCCGGTTATTAAAATATCATGGAGGACAGGTTTGTTTCTATAAAAGGAAATTTTAGCAAATTTAAGGATTTTACATGGTATTGTCAAGGATAAAGAAGGAAGCATTCCATACCGGGAAACGGTATTAATCCATATTATTCAATGAAATAGACCCTTTATCAGGTGATAAAAATTCTTTATACGAATAAGTGCCCGGCACCTGGGAGGCGCCGGGCACTTTCATGACCCTAAAATGCCGGGCTCCTGCCATGCGCCCCGCGTTTACCGATTTCTACCCCAGGTAGCTTCTCAGCATGCGGCTGCGGGACGTGTGCCTCAGCCGGCGTATGGCTTTTTCCTTGATCTGGCGCACCCGCTCGCGCGTCAGGCTGAACCGTTCGCCGATCTCCTCGAGCGTCAGGGGGTGCTCCCGCTCCAGCCCGAAGTAGAGCTTGATCACCTCGGCCTCGCGGTCTGAGAGCGTGGTCAGGGCGCGCTGAACCTCGATGCGCAGGGATTCGTTGAGCAGGAGGTCGTCCGGCGGCTGCTGTTGGTCGTCCTCGATGGCGTCCAGCAGCCGGTTGTCGTCGCCCTGGTTGAACGGCGCGTCGAGCGAAAGGTGCTTGCCGGAAATCTTCAGCGTGTCCGAGACTTCATACGCCGTCATTTCGAGCTCTTCGGCAATCTCGCTCGCGCTCGGTTCGCGTTCGAATTCCTGCTCGAGGTTGCTGAAGGCCTTGCCGATCTTGTTCAGGGCGCCGACCCGGTTCAGCGGCAGCCGCACGACCCGGCTCTGCTCGGCCAGCGCCTGCAGGATGGACTGGCGTATCCACCACACCGCGTAGGAGATGAACTTGAAGCCGCGCGTTTCGTCGAAACGCTTGGCGGCTTTGATCAGGCCGAGATTGCCCTCGTTGATCAGGTCCCCGAGCGAGAGTCCCTGGTTCTGATACTGCTTGGCCACGCTCACGACGAAACGGAGGTTGGCCTTGGTCAGTTTCTCCAGCGCGTCCTGATCGTTTTTCTTGATCCGCCGGGCGAGGTCGATCTCCTCCTCGGGGCTGAGGAGCGGGACTTCCCCGATCTCCTGCAGGTAGCGGTCCAGCGATTGATTGGCTCGGTTTTTCATTCTTCTCGACATGGTTCCCTTCGCGGCGTTTGGGTTTCGGAACGCCCCCGTCTGAACCACTGGTTATACGGTTCCCGGGATCAACCGTTCCAAAAAGTCCTTGACTTTTTCATGCTCCTGCGATAAATTGATTTCAGCCATGCGCTCCCCCGTTCAAATCCGCATCCCGGTTTTTCTGCTGATTCTGCTCGCGCTTGCGGCCGGCCGCGCGGCCACGCGAGTGTCCGAATTCTACGCGACGCGGGACCAGAGCGCGGTCGTGCTCGTCTGGTCGACCGAGGAGGAATCCAACCTGGCCCGCTTCGAAATCGAGAGAAGCAGCGACCGGACCCGCTGGATCCACATCGGAAAAACAGCCGCTTCCGGCGATTCCTGGCAGAGAAGGACCTATTCGTACCGGGACAATACGATATTCAAGACCGGAGTCAACACCCTGTATTACCGCCTGATCCTCGTGGACCGCTCCGGAAATACTCAGGCTTTCGATGTGATTGCGTCCGCTGAAGGCCAGTCCGGAATCAAACACACCTGGGGAAGCATAAAGGCGATGTTTCGCTGAAACCCGCAGTGCCAACCCTCCCAAGTATCCATAAATCAAATACTTAAACATTCTTTCGTGGCTGTATCTCCAATCCGGCACAGAATTCGTTCCTGTGACGCTGCGTTACGCGTTTTCCCGGATGAATTCCCACGCGCTGTTCAGCACGAGTTCCTGGTCCAGGCCCTTGGTGACGACATGGCAGGGATGGCCCAGCAGGAGAATACGCTTCCGCTCTGACGCGGCCGCGTCGAACAGTTCCCGGCTGTTCGAGACCGGAACCCGGCGGTCCCCCTTTGAATGCATCACCAGCAGGGGAACCCGGACGTCCTTCATGCCTTCCCGGACTGTTTTCATCATCCGCATCATCTGGGTCAAGGCGTTGAGCGGATACCGGTCATAGCCCACTTCCTCCTTCTGGTGTTCCTGGGGGCCGTTTTTTCTCCAGCTCCGCTTGAACAGCCTGAGAATCGGGACGACAGCGGTCATGGAACGGCTGAAACGGAAAGGCGCGGACATCGTGATGACGCCGTCGCAAGGCCGGTTCTGAGCCGTGTACAGAGCGATCACCCCTCCCATTGAGAGGCCGGCAATGAACAGGCAATCGCAACTGGAACGAAGATCTTCCAGATTTTCCGCCGCGCACGCGGCCCACTGTTCCCATCGGGTCCGGTTCAGGTCTTCCGGCGTTGTGCCGTGGCCCGGCAGAAGCGGATCGGATACGATTACCTGCTTTTCCTCGAGATAGGACTTGAATTCCTGAAAAACCCACGGAGTACCGGTGAAACCATGAATGAGCAGGCATCCGATGCGCTTGGATGCTGTTTTTTGGGGAGTTACGTGATTTGCGGTCAAGCCTCGGAACCGACGGTTGAACAGGTTGGGTCGAATATAAGAAAAATTTCCAGGATTATCAAGGGGATTGTCCGTTAAAAAAACGCGTTTTTAAAAAATATTCTTGACAACCCATATCCCTCAACGTAAATTCTGTCTCTTATACACATCTCCGAGCCCACGAGACAGCGCTGTG
>JAUCQC010000157.1 GCA_030372965.1 bacterium | reverse complement strand
GGGTAACCTTCAGGAAGAAGATTACCGTCTTTTTTTTATTAATTTTTAACTCTTGAAAGCGGAACCCGGAACTCGAAACCCGGAACCGTATTACATCCCCTTGTACCTCGGCCCTCCCCCGCCTTCCGGGAGCTTCCAGGAGATGTTCCGGAACGGATCCTTGGTTTCGCACGTCTGGCAGTGCAGGCAGTTCGTGAAGTTGACTCGGACGCGCTTCTCCTCCTCCCACCACTCGTAGACCTGGGCCGGGCAGAACCGCGTGCACGGGCAGTCGAATTCGGCCTTGCATTTTTCCGCGCAGACACGGGGGTCGAGCACCGCGATGTGGCTCGGCTGATCCTCCTCGTGCACGGTTCCGGACAGGAACACGTCCGACAGCTTGTCGGGCATCAACGCGTCCGGCGTGAAGGCGAACGGCCGGGTCCTGCTGGGCCGCTTCGAAAGCGGCGTCAGCGAATCGGCGTCGGGCTTGATCCGAAGCCGGCCCGCGGGCAGAAGGCCGAACGTGGCGGTGTGCAGGCCGATGCCCGCCATGAAGGCCAGCTGTCCGCCGTGATAGCACTGGTGGAGGTTGCGGACGCGCCGCATTTCCCGGCCCGCCCAGCCGCGGAAAAACGCCTTCGGATAGGCTTCGAGCCGCGATTTCCCGAAGTCGCCCGATTTCCACGCCTCGAACAGCGCGTCCCCCGCGTCGATGCCCGACTGCACCGCAAGATGGATCCCCTTCAGCCGGATCGAATTCAGCAGGCCGCCCGCGTCGCCGACGATCATCAGCCCGTCCGCGACGAGCCGCGGAACGGAGAAATACCCGCCCTCCGGAATCGTCTTGGCGCCGTACTCGACCGCCTTGCCGCCCCCGATCCACTTTTTCAGAAGCGGATGCGATTTCCAGCGGACGAAGAGATCGTGCGGATCGAGCAGCGGATCCCGGTAGTCCAGACCGGTGGCGAGGCCGACGGTCACGTGCCGGCCGGGGCCGGCGTACAGAAAACCGCCGGCATAGGTGGACGCGTCGTGCGGATACCCGAAGGTGTGGAGCGCCGTGCCGGGCCCCGGCCGCTCCTCCGGCAGTTCGATGATCTCCTTGATCGCCAGCACCGCGGCCTGGGGCATGGACTCCCGGTCCAGCCCGAAGGCCCGCACCGCGCGGCCGGTCAGCGTGCCGTGCACGCCCTCGGCCAGCACCGTCACCCGCGCCTCGATCTCGTCCCCGGCCATGGCATTGTGCCTCGGACGGCCGTGCTTGTCGATTCCCTTGTCCCCCAGCCTCAGCCCGGCCACCGCTCCGCCGGCCTCCAGCCAGTCGACCGCCGCGAATCCGGCAGCCGTCTGGACGCCCAGGGACTCCGCTTCGGCCCCGAGCCAGCGGGTGAAACGCGAGAGCGACGTGATGAAGCATCCCTTCGATCCCATGCCCGGGGGCGTGATCGGAACCCGGATCGCGGACCGGGATGTCAGGTAATAGAAGGGATTGTGCCCCACCCACGCGTCGACCGGCGCGCCCCGCTTTTCGAAATCCGGAAACAGCGTTCTCAGGGAGACGGGATCCACCGCGGCTCCGGACAGAACATGGCTCCCGATGTCCGCGCCTTTGTCCACCACCATCACCTGCGGCGGCTCGAGTTTCTCCGCGGCGAGCCGTCCCTCGGCCACCGCCTCATTGTGCCGGTTCACCCGCTGCAGCAGGCGTATGGCCGTGGACAGGCCCGCGACGCCCGCTCCGGCGATGAGCACATCCGTCTGAAAGCGTTCCCGTTTGAGCTCCGGTACCGCGGCCGCCGCGGTCTCCTTCCGGGCATCCGCCGTTGGGGCGGAGTGAACGGCTTCCTCCCGCGTCGCCTGAATCCCGTCTTCAACCCGGATTCCGGCATGATCCTGTGAACCGACTGTGACTTCCGGCATGGGCCCGTCCTTCAACTCGGTCTTCGGTTCCACTGTGTCCGTGTCCGCGACGTCGTTCGCGGCATCGGAGCCGGTCTCCGGCGACCCCGGCTCCGCGGAGGCGGATTCCCTCCCGGAGACGACGGTTGCCGGAATCGCGGCTTCAGCCGTTGGAAACGCGGTTTCTCCGGTTCCATCGGCGGTCACGGCTCCGGCTTCAACCGCGATGCCGGCCGTCTTTCCGGCCCGGGTCTCCGGACCGGTTTGTTCCCGGGCTTCGCGGTCCGGCGCGGCGGGAACGGAATCCCTCGCCGGTTGAGGCGCCGGTTCCGCGACCGAGGAAACGGCCTCCCGCTCACGGCCTGATCCGGATTTCGGGATTGCGGCCGGGACATCCTCCATGGCCGCGGCAGCGGACAGGACCGCGTCCAGTATGCCGTTCACGGCCGCGATCCGGTCTTCCTGAGCAAACGTTTCGCGACGCCTGCCGGACCGGCCGACTGAAGAGGGCCGCGGGGACTCCCGGGATGGGTCATCTGAAGACGGAATGGATGGGGCCGCGGCCTGCGTCTCCGCGGCTGGAACGGACGGCATCGTTTCAGGCCGCGCCGCGACCGGGACTTCAACCGCATCATCCCCATTCTCCGCGGGGACCGTGCCGGAGGACGCCTCCAACGGAGGAGCGGACGGCATTTCCCCGGGCTCCGCCGCGACCGGGACCTCGGCCGGCTCTTCCACGGACGGCACGGTGACAGTCTCAAAGCGCGCCTCCGCTGCCGGGACGGACCGCATCTCCCCGGGCTCCGCCGCGACCGGGATTCCCGGCGATTCCCCGGCCGTCTCTGTGGAGACCGGTTCAAGGGACACCTCGGGCGCAAAGCCGGACCGGATGATGTCCGATTCCGATGTCATCGGAGGTTCGGACACGTCCTCAAGCGTCCCTACAGAAACCGATTCGGAGGAGAAAGCCGGCCCGGCCGCCCGAACGCCCGCGGCGCGCCGGACCGCCGCCGGCCCGCC
>JAUCQC010000156.1 GCA_030372965.1 bacterium | reverse complement strand
CGGTTCGGAACTCGTCGGCAGCGTCAGATGTGTATAAGAGACAGAATCAATGGTAAAGACGATTTGGATGGAAACACTTTCAATCCTTAGGAAAAGTCCTTAAATTAATCACGAAACCGATTTCGTAATAATTGGAGTCATACTGGATGAAAGACTGAAGTCTGAATTCCGGAAGTTTTCAGCGCACGTTATCAGGATGGCGGAATTAAGGCTTCAGCCTTTCATCAAAAAAATTCAACCGTGAGGCAACCCCTTCCATGTCCGAATTCGACGCCAAAGCCGCGACCTGGGACGACGACCCGGAACGCGTCGAGCGGGCGAAAGCGGTGGCGGACGCGATCCGAGCCGCCGTTCCGCTGACCGCGGCCACGGCCGTGTTCGAATACGGATGCGGCACCGGGCTTCTGGGATTCAACCTAAAGCCGCATGCCGCATCCGTCACCCTGGCGGACAGCTCGGCGGGCATGCTCGAGGTGCTGGAGCGCAAGATCCTCGCGTCCGGAATGACCGGACTGCGTCCCCTGCGTCTCGACCTCGCGACGGATCCCCTTCCGCCGGACCGTTACGACCTCGCGGTCTCGCTGCTGGTTCTGCACCACGTGCCGGACACGGCCGGACTGCTGTCCTCATTTCACGCGCTTCTGAGGGAAGGCGGACGGATCGCGCTCGCCGACCTGGACGCTGAGGACGGCTCGTTTCACGGTCCCGGGTTCGAAGGCCATCACGGATTCGACCGGGAGTCGCTGGGCCGGCTGGCGCGATTGAACGGATTCACCCGGGTCCGGTTCGAAACGGTGTTGCGGATGGAAAAGCGGACCGCGTCCGGGCTGAAGGTATTCCCGCTCTTCCTGATGACCGCGGTCCGGTCGCCGGACGCCGCGGATCCATGAAAACGTGAACCCTTTACCGGAGTCCATATGAAACGACTCTTCCCGGCCGCGGCCGCGTGGACGCTGACCGCCTCCGTCGCCCTGACCGCGTCCGTCCTGGTCCCGGCGGACGATCCCAACATCCAGTACACCGGCCGGTGGGACTTCTCCAATCCCGCCGCGCCTTCGCATTCCTGGCCCGGCGTCAGTGTCACGGCCCGGTTCGAGGGAACGTCGGTCGGCGTCCGGCTGACGGACAATTTCACCTATTTCAACGTGTTCATCGACGGCGAATTGAAGGGCGTGTTCAAGGGGACGTCCGCCTCGGCCGCGAATTATCAGCTGGCCTCAGGCCTGGACGACGGACCGCACACCCTGGTCCTCTTCAAGCGCAACGAGACCACGTGGACCCGGTTCGCGTTCAACGGCATCGTCCTCGACGACGGAAAGGCGCTCCTGCCGCCGCCCGAACGGCCGGCCCGCCGCATCGAGTTCATCGGCGACTCGTTCACCAGCGCCGAATGGAACGAGCTGACCGGGTCGGCCGATTCGGACGCTCCGGTCACCAACATCTACGAGGGGTTCGGCCCCATCGTCGGCCGCCACTACGGGGCGGAAGTCCACATGACCAGTATTTCCGGATGGGGCCTGGTGGTGGAATGGCAGGGGGACTATACGAAGAACCTGCCGGATCAGTTCAACCAGGTCCACACATTCGCGCGGAACCAGGCCTGGGATTTCAGCCGGTGGATCCCGAACGTCGTCGTGATCGGGCTGGGCCTGAACGACTACAACGCGTTCGGCGGGTACAGCGGACCCGTTGCTGCGGAGGACCGGGAGCTGTACATCAGCCGGTACCATGAATTCATCGCGGCGATCCGCGACGCGTATCCGGGCGTCCGAATCCTGGCCGTGGCGGCCAACGGGCTCGAATGGCTCAAGTCCGCGATCGGGCAGGTCGTGGAGGAGGAAAACGCCGCGGGCCACGGGGACGTCTTTTACGCGGATTATCCCTATTACGACGGCGGATACGCCAATTACCATCCCACCGTGGCCACGCATCACCTGATCGCGGAACGGCTGATCACGGCCATGGACGGGATGAATCCCTGGGAACCGTACGATGACACGAAACCGCCCGCGTTCACGCGCCTGCCCGCGTCGCCTTTCATCGCGTACTCCGAGTCCGTCCCCCTTGAAGTCGAAACGGACACGTACGCGGCCGTGCGGTGGAGCGATTCCGATGAACCCTTCTCGGAGATGGAGAACACCTTCGCGGTCACCGGCGGCCGCGATCACTCCACGGTCGTGCCCTGCGGCCACGGGCAGACCCGCACGCTGTATCTGAGGGCCGCGGACCCGGCCGGGAACGCCATGGACACGTCCGCGGTCGTGCGCTTCTCCGTGGACACCACGAAGGCGGACCTGGACTGGACGCGGCCCGGATACGATGATTCCGCGTGGGCCGCGGGCGCCGCGCCGATCGGCAACCGGCCGTCCGGCTCTTTCGCGACGGCCGCGGCCGGGGTCCGAACCGTCTATTTCAGGAAAGCGCTGGACATTCCGCGATCCGCGTCGGTCAGCAGGCTGACCCTCATGGTGCGCGGCGGAGACGGGCTCGTGGCCTATTTCAACGGAACCGAGGCCGGCCGGTACAATTTCCCGGAGGGCGAGGATCCCTCTTACGACACGTTCGCGACCCGGGTGCAGACCTCGGGCTACACGACTTTCCGGATCGACGCGTCGAACGGGCTGTCCCTCGTCCGCGACGCGGGAAACGTCGTCGCGGTCGAGGCGCACGCGGCCGCCGGATCGGGCGCCGGCGTTTCGTTCGACGGCCAGATCCGAACGGACTCGGGCCTCTTCCCGTTCGTCTGGGAGTCGGAGTGGCGGTACTTCGACGGCGGAAAACGTCCGGAGAACCAGGTTGTGGACAAGCTCCCCTCCGCGGCGGCCGGACGGACGCGGCCGGGAATTCCGGCGGGGTTTTCCGTGCGGCCGGCGTATCCCAATCCCTTCAACGCGTGCACGGTCATCCGCTACAGCCTGTCCGCGGAGTCCATCGTCCGCGTCGAAGCGAGGGGCCCGGACGGCCGCCTGGCCGCGGTGCTCGACGAAGGCCGGCGGGACGCGGGACCGCATGACCTTCGGTGGGACGCCTCCGGCCTGGCCTCGGGCGTGTACGTCATCACGGTGAGCGCGGGAGGTCTGTCCCGGTCCGTCAAGGCGGCGCTGGTCCGGTAGCGTCCACTCATCGGCGATCGAAGATGGTTGTTGCAGGTCCGATATGTCCGGCGTTTCCTCAGCCGGGTGATCGGACCGAGGGACCCTTGAATGCCCGATGAAAGACTGAAGTCTGAATTCCGGTTGTCGCCTGGAATTCGGGCTTCAGCCTTTCATCCAAAACGAACAACTCGCAAGATAGAGAGGAACCGAATGAACCGAATGCTCGTCCATGGAATCGCGGCGACCGCGGCCGCCCTCTTCATCGGCGGCTGCGCCGGGCCGCAGAAGGCCCTGTTCCGCGAAACCGCGGCCAAAACGCACAAATCCGTGACACCCGCGCCCTCCACCTTCGAATGGGCGGTTTCGTGGTGGCAGCCGAGGCACGAGGCGGTGAACGCCCGCCTGAGACAGGGCGGCGCGGACCTGCTCCTGATCGGCGATTCGATCACGCACGGGTTCGACAACACCGGCCGGAAGGTCTGGGACCTGTATTACGCGCCGCGGAACGCGGTGAACATGGGATTCGGCGGCGACTGGACCCAGCATGTGCTGTGGCGGCTCGACCATTCCGATTTCTCCGCGGTCAGGCCGAAGCTGGCGGTCGTGCTGATCGGCACGAACAACTCCAACCGGGACGACTGCACGGCCCGGGAAATCGCGGACGGCGTCATCGCCGTGTGCGGCCGCCTGAGAAGCGCCCTGCCGGACACGAAGATCCTCCTGCTCGCCATTCTCCCGCGCGACCTTGAGCCCACGCCCCAGCGGATGAAAATCACCGAAGCCAACCGCCTGGCCAGCCGCGTCGCGGACGGCAAGACCATTGTTTTCGAGGATTATTCTGGACTGTTCCTCAATCCGGACGGAACGCTGAAAAAGGAGCTGATGCCCGACTGCCTCCATCCCAACGCCGAGGGGTACCGGGTCTGGACCGAGGCCATGGAGCCCGTTGTGGCGAGGCTGATGGGGGAGAAGAAGTGACCGTGTTCAGAAGGAACCCGGACCGATGGTTCCGCCATCGGACCGGCGTTCCATTCCATTGACTTTGTGGAGATTGTTTCTTATATTCTATAATGCAGGACATTCCGATCCGCGAACCCTGCCGCCTTTCAGGAGGAAAAATGGACAGACGCCAATTCTTCGCATCCGGACTCGCCGGCATCGGCGCGGCCGCCCTGGCCGGGAACGCCGGGGCGATGAAATTCTACCCCATGCCGTCCGATAAAAAGTGGGCCGTGCTGTACGCCACCTGGTGCGGCTCCACGCGCGACGCGGCCGCCTGGATTTCGGAGGGCATGGGCGGCATCGCGGACGTGTTCGACGTGCGCGAGAACCCCGACCTGTCCGCCTTCACACACATCGTGATCGGAGGCGGCATACGCATGGCCGCGGTTTCCGGCGAATTGCAGGACTATCTGCGGAAGCACCGCGACGTCCTGAAGCCCCGGATCGCCGGTCTCTTCGCCGTGTGCGGCAACATGGGCCGGCCGGTGGGGCCGGAGCAGAAGGAGACGCTCATCGACGCCCACCTCGCGAAGCTGAGCGGCGCCGCCCTGGTGCCGTCGCACGTGTTTCTCGGCCGGGTCACCAAGTCGCTGATGGACCCGGAAACCGCGAAAATGATGGCCGCGTTCGACGATTACGACAATCTGAAACGGCCGGAGTGCATGGCGTTCGGCGCCGAGGTTCTCGCGGGCATCAAGAAGTGATTCCGCCCCTGCGGAAAACCATCGCCCTTCCCGGCTGGGTGAAACGGGAGGTCGATTTCAAAGCCTTCCGCGGGACGGATTCGGAAAAGATGCGCCTCGCGATCGGCCTGGCCGGGGCCAATGTCCGGCACGGAACGGGCGGGCCGTTCGGCGCGGCCGTGTTCGACGGCCGTGACCACCGGCTCCTGTCCGTGGGCGTCAACACCGTGGTTCCGGGACACTGCTCGGTCAGTCACGCGGAGATACTGGCCCTGATTCTGGCCGAGGCGGAGCTGAAGAGCCACCGGCTCGACCTTGCCGGCGGAAAACCGGGCCGGTTCACGCTCGCATCGAGCAGCCAGCCGTGCGTCATGTGTTTCGGCGCCATCCTGTGGGCCGGCGTGGACAGGCTGATCTACGGATCCCCCAGGCGGGACGTGGAGGCCATCGCGGGCTTTGACGAGGGCCCGCTTCCGGACGATTGGAGACGCGAATGCCGCAGGCGCGGCGTCCGGGTGGCGGGGCCGCTTCTGAGGAAGGAGGCGGCGGACGCGCTGAAAACCTATGCCGCTGGAAGCGGCATCGTGTATTGAATCGTCGACATCCGGGCCGTCCGTAGGGCGGGCGGCCGGACTACCAGACCAAAAGGGAGGGACCATGGCCGACTGCGAACTGCTCAAGGGCTGCATTTTCTTCAACAATCAGATGACCAAGATGCCCGCGGTCGCGGACATGATGAAGAAAGCGTACTGCCTGGGCGACAATTCCAAGTGCGCCCGGTACATGGTCTTTCAGAAACTGGGGCGGCCAGCGGTTCCGCTGGATCTTCCGCCCAACGACGTGGGGCGGGCCGTCAAGATCATTTCCGGGGAACCCACACAGTAGAAAAAGCGGCGCCGGTCACGGTCGCGGCTGAGTACGCCTGCCGGAGGGAGCCCCGGCGTTCAATCAGCGGGCCGGGACCGTCCGGTCCGCGGCCCGGAGACCCGGTCCGCATTCCATTCTCATCCGGGCGCCGCGTCATGGCCCGAATCCGTTTTCCCGTTCCGACCCTGTCCGTGTCCGCGGCTTTACGCGGCCGGAGGTGGAATCCCGATCCCGGGAACGGAAGGCACAGGAATCCCGTCCTGCTCTGATTGAATCCCAACGTCACCGCGCCCGGAGGGCACGCGGATTTCGATTTCACGCGTTTCGAGTGAACCGGTCTCTGTTCAGGCCGCCTTTTCGAAAGACCCTCATCACACCACGGCGAACGACTCCGTTCAGTGAATCTGATCGCTCGCATCAGCCGTCGCTTGTCTTCGGTAAGCAGGCGGATATCAGCATGATCCCGCGCAGCGGCCGGCGGCTGATACGAACGTACATCATATGGCTTCTTCACTGCAGATTCAAAGGAGCGCCATGCGTTTTTCACGCCGAACCCTGATCCGCGCCGCCGTTCTGTCTCTTCTCGCTCCGGCAGCTGCTCTCCCGTTGAACACGTGGTCGTCCGGGCCCTTCACGATCCGGCTGTCGGACGGCGGCCTGAATATACTCAAGGACGGTTGCATCGCGGTGGAGGGCCTGACCTTCGCCTTCAACTTCATCCGGCCGGACAGCGTGTTTCTGTCGGAACCGTCCGCGGACACGCTGGTCCTGGGCCTGCGGTTCGGGGAAGGCGACGGTTTCCACGCGGATTTTCCGTCCCATGTCAACGTGACGATTCGGCGGAACGGGGACGGCCTCCATTTTCTGGCCGGCCATCGCTCCTTCGAGCACGTGTCCGTCCGCATGAAGGACAGGGACGAGCACTATTACGGCCTGATCGAAAAGCTGTATCCGGACAATGCGCACAACCCCGACCTGCGGGGCCGGGTCGTGGACGTGGATGTGTACGGCGAAGGCAGCCGCGACTACGCGGAGAATTACGCCTCCGCCTATTCCGCATTCTACATGAGCACGGCCGGATACGGCTCGTTTTTCGACACCTTCGCCAGGGGCCGGTACAGTTTCGCGATCCAAGGAATCACCTCCATCGAGCATCAGGCGGATGCGCTGGACTGGCACCTGTTCTTCGGTCCGGACGGGGCACGCATCCACGAGCAGTATTTCCGCGTCATCGGCCGGCCCAAGGCCGTGCCGCTCTGGGCCTGCGGCCCGGTGTTCTGGCGCGATCTGAACCGCGGCGGCAGCGACGAAATTCTGGACGACGCCCGGCGCTTCACGGACCTGCGCGTTCCGCTCACGGCCTGCTGGGTTGACCGGCCCTACAGCAACGGCGCGAACGAGTGGTCCCGCATGGACTTCTCGGAGAAATTCGCGGATCCGGAGAAGTGGATACGAATCCTGGGCGGCGAATACGGGCTCCGGTTCATGACATGGGTGGGGCCGATGACGTTCCAGGACAGGGATTTTCCCGGCCTTCTTCCCGGATACCGGGGGTACATGGATCTCACGGACCCGGCGTGCCTCGCGGAATTCGAGAGACGTCTGGCCGCGAACCAGTACGCGGCCGGGGTGAAAGGCCACAAGATGGACCGCGCGGACGAAAATTTTCCGTTCACCGAGCCCTGGCACGATCCCGTGCGCGAATCCGAATCGCGGAACAAGTACGCGTATCTGTACTCGAAGACCATCCACGAATTCCTTTCCCGTGCGCACGGCGCGGATCAGTTCAATTTCGCGAGGGCGGCCTTCCACCGCTGCCAGCCCTACTTAAGCGCGGTTTGGTGCGGGGACAGCCGCTCGAACTGGAAGGGCCTGCAGGGCAGCCTGGCCAACGCGGCCCGGAGCGGTTTCATGGGGTTCCCGGTGTGGGGCTCGGACACGGGCGGGTACCTGGGGCCCGGACGCATCGACGAGACGCTGTACAGCCGCTGGCTGAACTGGAGCGCGTGGTGCGGCCTGTTCGAGATCAAGATCGACGGGTCCGGAGGCGAGGGCGAGGACAGGCCGCCGTGGAAATACCCGGTCTCTCTCCAGAATGCGTTCCGCGCGGCCTGTGAACAGCGCATGGACCTTCTGCCCACCGTGTATTCACGGGCCAATACCTCGTACAAAAACGGCGTCCTGATGCAGCCCCTGGCGTACCGGTGGCCGACCGACGGGAAAACGCACGAAATCTGGGACGAGTACGTGTTCTGCGGCGCCTTTCTGGTCGCTCCGGTCGTAACCCCGGTTCCGATGCGCGAGGTTTATCTGCCGGAGGGACGGTGGTTCGAGTTCCGCGATCCCGCCACCGAACACGCCGGTCCGGCCTCGATCACGGTCAACGCGCCTGTTGACGCCATACCCGTTTTCGTGCATGAGAACAGCCTGTACGTCACTGGCGACATTTTCCGCGGGAACTCGCGGAAGTGGAAGGCCGGCCTGAACGGGAACGGAACCCTGGTGATTCACGCGTTTCCCGGCGGGCGCGGCGATTCCACGGCTTTTGCCTACGTGGACGCGTTCGACGGGGATCAGGAAAAGCGGCTGGCATTGAGCCGGTCGGAGAAAACCGTGGTTTTCGAGTCCGAACCCCTGTCGTCCGCCGCGTCCGTGGAGATCCGGTGCGACGCGAAACCGGTCTCCGCCTCCCTGGACGGCGTTCCGGTCCGGATCCGGTACGACGAAAGGCGGAGGATCGCGGCGTTCGCCCTCCCGCTCAAGGCCTCCGCCCGTCTGGAACTGCGGATCCGATGAAGAGCAAAAAGGCGGCGCGGCCCGTCGCGCCCCGAGCGGAGTCGGGGGGCACGGGATCGCGAAGAGAATGCCGCCATCGTCTCCGCATGCCTCGACTTCGCTCGGCATGCGGATGGACGATAGCCGCTTTTATGCTGCTTCTCACCCCGGTCCCGGCATCCGCGAAAATAGACCGTCTCGCGGTCGTGGGCCGCCACAATCCTTCGGTCCGCTCCTTCGATCCCCTGTCCCCGTTCACCGTGGGCAACGGCGAATTCGCGTTCACAGCGGACGTCACCGGTCTTCAGTCGTTTCCGGAACCGTACCAGAAAGGCATTCCGCTCTCCACACAGTCGCAGTGGGGATGGCATTCCTTTCCGAATCCCGAAGGATACAGTCTCGAACAGACCCTGCGATTCCATGACGCGGGCGGGCGGTCCGTCGCATACGCCGCCGAACAGGCGGGCCCGGCCGGCCAGTGGCTCAGGGCTGATCCCCACCGTCTGAACCTGGGCCGCATCGGATTCCGGATCACCGGCCCGAACGGGTCCGAGGTGACCGCGGAGGACCTGACGGAAATCAGGCAGACGCTTGAACTCCGGAGCGGAACACTGTTCAGCGATTTCCGGGTGCAGGGTGAAACCGTGTCCGTCGAAACCGCTTGTCATCCGGATCAGGACGGAATCGCGGCCCGATTCCGCTCCCCGCTCCTGAAAAGCGGACGGCTCTCAGTGGCGTTCGATTTCCCGTACGGATCGGCAGCATGGGGAGGGGACGGCGCGGACTGGTCCAGTCCGGAAAAGCATGCTTCCGAAATCATCCTGCAGGACGGCCGTTCAGCCCGTATCCGAAGAGTCCTGGACGCGGACACCTATTTCGTGGCCATCCGGTGGGGAAATGGAGGCGTTTTCAGCAGGACAGGACCGCATTCCTTCCGGCTCTCCGCGCCAGGCCGGAAGGGGTTCTCCTTTGTCTGCGGGTTTTCGGATGGACGGGCAAAGCGATTTCTTCCCCATGCGGATCAGGTGCTGGAAGCCTCCCGGAAAGCGTGGGAAAAGTTCTGGAAAACCGGCGGGGCGGTGGATTTTTCCGGGAGCCGGGACCCCCGGTCGGCCGAGCTGGAACGCCGCATGGTGCTGTCGAGGTACCTGACAGCGGTTCAGTGCGCGGGCTCCATGCCCCCGCAGGAGACCGGACTGGCGTGCAATTCCTGGTTCGGGAAATTTCACCTGGAAATGCACTGGTGGCACGCGGCCCATTTCGCTTTCTGGGGCAGGCCCGATCTTCTGGAGAAAAGCCTCGACTGGTATGAGCGCATCCTTCCGTCCGCGAGGCGGACCGCGGAGGCCCAGGGTTACAATGGCGTCAGATGGCCCAAGATGACGGGCCCCGACGGCCGGGAGAGCCCGTCCGAAATCGGCGTGTACCTGATCTGGCAGCAGCCCCACCCGATCTACTTCGCGGAGCTGATTTACCGGTCGAATCCGTCCAAATCCGTGCTGGAAAAATACAGGGGCATCGTGTCCGCCACAGCGGATTTCATGGCATCCTATTGCCGGCTGGATTCGGCAACCGGGAAATGCAACCTCGGGCCTCCTCTGATTCCCGCCCAAGAGATTCACCCGCCGGATTCCACGTCCAATCCGGGTTTTGAACTGGCCTACTGGGCCTGGGGCCTCAGAACGGCCCAGGCCTGGCGCGAGCGTCTCGGGCTGGAGCGGAAGGGGGAATGGGACAAGGTGCTTCACGGCCTGCCCGGACTTCCCGTCAAGGACGGCCTGATTCAGAACGCCGAAACCGCCATGACCACGTTCGCGGACCCGGGCCAGCGCAGGGACCATCCCTCCATGCTCGGCGCGTTCGGCATGCTGCCGGGTTTCGATCCGGTTCACGGTACGGGCGGGGCCGCCGTGGACACGTCGGCCATGGTCCGCACTTTGGAGAGAGTGCTGTCGTACTGGGACTGGGAAAGCGCCTGGGGCTGGGACTTCCCGCTCGCGGCCATGACCGCGGCCCGGTGCGGAAGACCCGATCTCGCGGTGAAGGCGCTGCTCATGGACACGCCGAAGAACCGGTATCTCGTCAACGGCCACAATCATCAGACCGGCCGACTGCCGCTCTACCTGCCCGGTAACGGCGGGCTCCTGGCGGCGGTCGCCATGATGGCCCGCGGCTGGGACGGCGCGCCAGCGATCCCCGCGCCCGGGTTTCCGAAGGACGGGAAGTGGAAGGTGAAAGTCGAGGGACTCGTTCCGATGCCGTGAGTTTGTTATTGTGAACCCCGTTTCTTTTCTATGGACGGGGTGAGGCAATCCCCGAACCGAAAGCATGTCATTGCGAGCGCTGTCCCGTTTCATGGGACAGCGCGTGGCAATCCCGGATTGAAGCAATCCACGTCGCCCTGAAACCCGCTTGCCTGTCACGCCCCCGAAGGGCTTCGGGCGGTCAAAACGGCGGATCAACGCTTCCGCTTCCGCTCAAAACATCCCCATGACCAAAAATATCGCTTGACAATCGGCCACCAGGATGGTATATTTGCTTTGTAACGCAAAGTACTTCGTTATAACATGGAGGTGCCATGAATCCCGAAGAGATCCGTCAGGAGCTGGCCGTGATCCGGAACATGATCGACAGGACGAGGAAACAGACGGCGGAATCGGCCCCGCTTTTCATCTACATGGGCGTTGCGAGTGTGGTATTCGTTCTGGCCGTCAGCCTGCTGGAGTTGAAGGGTCTGTTCCGCCTGGTCAGGCCCGTGATGATCGGCCTGACGCTCATCAACGCGGTCGCGGGCGGCCTCATCGTCGGACGGGCCATCCGACGCTCGGGCGTCACTACCTATTCGGGCCGTGTGCTTATTTCCCTCTGGGTCGCCTGTTCCGCGATCCTGCTGCTGATCACGTTCGTCCTGCCCGTTCTGGGGGCGATTCCGGCCGGCGCCATCGGCATTCTGGCGGCGATGATTTTCGGCATTGGTATGTTCATGACAGGAGTAATCTGCGAAATGCCGAGGATTTCGTGGATCAGCCTGGTCTGGCCGGCCGCGGCACTGGCCATGGCCGCGGTTCAGAGCCCCTGGCGCATCGGCATCATGATCGCGGCGATCGCTGTGGGCTTCATCATGCCCGGCATCTGGCTCGGCGGACAGAAAATTAAATCCGGAGCGGACTGTGAAGAAACCGATCCTGCCTGAACTGGACCCGATCGTACACGCGCCGGCCCGGCTCGCGATTCTGTCCATACTGATCTCGGCGGAGAGCGCGGGATTCAACTACCTGAAGGAGGCCCTGGACGCGACCGACGGGAACCTGAGCACGCACCTGTCCAGACTTGAAGCGGCGGGCCTGATTACGATCGAAAAGACATTCGAGGGGAAAAAGCCGTCGACCCGCTGCGTCATCACGCAGAAAGGCAGGCGGGCCTTCCTGAAACACCTGGATCGGCTGGAGATTTTCGTCAATGAAGCGAAATCCGCGGGATTGAAGAAAAAATGAAGGGCCCGGGCGGACCGTCGCCACCGGGCGTCCGTCCAGGGTGCCTTTTCCGCTTCGATTTCATTGGTTTTCTGCTTTGTTTTTCATATATTTCCGCATTGTGTTTCATCCCGTCAACGATGACCGATCGCCGCTCCGCGGGAGTGCCATCCCTGCGGAGCCGCGGATTTCCCCCGCCCCGATGGCACGTGGCATGCCGGGGTCTTCGTTTGTCGACCGGGATGCAACCGTTTTCTCACCCATGATTTCATAAAGGACCCCGCATGAAAAAAACCGTCAAACGCGTTCTTGTCATCGCCGGGCTGGTCCTGGCGGCGGCGGTCATCCCCCTCGTGATACGGATCGCGACTGTCGTTCGCACCATGCATGCCATGACCTCGATCGAGACCAGCGAAGTTGTACCCGACGTTTTCGCCGTGCGCGAACGGTACGTGAATTTATTCCTGGTGCGGGGTCCCTCCGGAGTCATCGCGTTCGACGCGGGCATCAACCCGGACAGCGTGCGGAATCAGATGAAAAAGCTGGGGCTGGACCCCGTGGACGTGAGGGCTGTGTTCCTGACGCACGGCGACGCGGATCATGCCGGCGGCCTGGCCGCGTTCCCGAACGCGGCCGTATACCTTGGAGACCAGGAAGAGCAGATGATCGACGGAAGAACCGCCCGGTTCCTGTTCATCCGGAACAAGCCGATCGGGAACCACGGCCGGATCCGCGACAACGAGACGGTGGAGGCCGCGGGCCTGAAGGTCACGGCCATTCACACGCCGGGGCACACGCCGGGAGCGGTCTGTTACCTGGCGGACGGGGGCCTGTTGTTCACGGGCGACACCATGAGACTGACGAACGGGAAGGCCGGCATTTTCAGCCGCGCGATCAACATGGACAGCAAAACCCAGGAGAAATCCCTCCGCAGGCTGGCCGGACTGACCGGTGTCCGCGCCGTTTTCACCGGCCATTTCGGATACACGGAGGACTTTGAAGGCGCAATGGCGGAGTTCAGGAAATAATACTGAATGCCGGACAACGGAATACAATGTCGTCCTGAGTCCGGCTCCCTTGCTCTGCCCCTGAAGGATCTTGAGGCGGATATCGTGACCGCCCCGGAGCGATGCCCCGGGACAGGACAAACCGGAAGGCTCCGCCTTCCGGATCCGGCCGGAATCGATCCATGATGGAACCCATTGTTGAAAACGCGGTCTTCGAGAAAATCAAATTCGGCGAATCGCCGCTGAAAGCCGTGGGTTTCGAAAACGGCCGGTTCCTGAACTGCGATTTCTCGGGCGCCGACCTGCCGGCACCGTCCTCCTCGTTCTGTGGACTCAGTGTGAGGCGGGGTTGACGAAGGGATTGAACCATAGGGCGTCTCTCTGAATGTTGTCATCAGATGCGGGTCAGGTGACGTGGAGCCTGTTTCATCCCGCCTGACAAGGCCGTGTGACCGACAGGCGTTTCGCGCCTCTGCGGCCGTGTTTATGAATCAGCGTCATTTTTGACCCGACATATGTTACGGTCCTGCTTTCAGCTCCGGCGGCTGACGCGCACGCTCTACCTTCCGATAAAACGATGAATATCGTTGAATCGACCGTCCGGGGTCGCCAGTCCGATGCCTGAGGGCATTGTTTGCTTCGGACTCGCAAGCGGAAGTGCGGAGAAAATAAAACGGCAAATTTGCGGGTCACGGTTTGACAAAACGTGCTGAAGCGAAAATAACACTTGAAAACGGTTTATTTTCTTTTTTAATTTATTCGGAATAGACCGTTTCCGGTTGTCAAACGACAGGATAACGGGTTTTTTGCATTGGAATTGAACACGGGAGACACAATATGAAGAAATGGATCTTCGCTTTCGTTGTCCTCTTCGGTTCCAGTTTGATGGCTGAAGATTTCGCGGTATTTACCAACCTGGGCGGAGACAAAAAATGGGATAATCCGGCCAACTGGAGCACGAATAGAGTTCCAGGCGCAAATGATGAGGTGTATATCCCGGGTGACAAAGGGGTCGCTGTCTCTTATACACATCTGACGCTGCCGACGAGTTCCGAACGGT
>JAUCQC010000155.1 GCA_030372965.1 bacterium | reverse complement strand
CTCGTCGGCAGCGTCAGATGTGTATAAGAGACAGTTATTTTATAGGAGCGGTTATGGGCGAATGTCCGGTTTGCGGGGCCAAAGTGCCTGTCGGCCAGGGCGCTGTCGAGGGCGAACTGCTGGCGTGTCCCGAATGCGGGACCGAGCTCGAGGTGACCGGCCTGAACCCGGTCACACTAGCGGAAGCGCCTCAGGAAGAGGAAGACTGGGGGGAATAAATCCGGTGATCCAGATACTCGACACCACGCTCCGCGAAGGCGAGCAGACACCCGGTCTCTATTTTGACGGCCACATCAAGCTCGAAGTGGCGCGCCTGCTCGACGACATCGGCGTGGATTACGTCGAGGCCGGCCACCCGGTCGTGACAGACGAAATCCGCCAGGCGGTCCGGCAGATCGCGCACGCCGGGCTCCGCGCCACCGTGGCCGCGCACGCGCGGTCCGTGAAGCGCGACATCGACCTGGCGCTGGAATGCGGAGTCGGGTTCATCGGCATCTTCTACTGCGTGTCGGACGAGCGGCTGAGCACGGTGTTCAACAAGGACCTCTCCGAGGCCGTGGCGCAGATCGCGGACGTCATCCGGTACGCCAAGTCGCAGAAACCGGATCTGGTCATCCGTTACACGCCCGAGGACACGGTGCGGTCCCCTTGGAAAAACGTCATCGCGGCCTCGGTGGCCGCGGTGGAGGCGGGCGCGGACATCATCAGCGTGGCGGACACGACCGGGTACATGGTACCTGGCACCAGCCGAAGCCTGCAGGATTTCGTCGGAAAGCTGAAGGCCGAATTCGGAAGCCGGGGGCTGAAGCCCAAAGTGGCCGTGCACTGCCACAACGACCGGGGCCTCGCGCTGGCCAACGCGCTGGACGGATTCCGGGGCGGCGCGGACATCATCGACACCACCGTCCTGGGCATCGGCGAGCGCGCGGGACTCGTGGACCTGGCCCAGCTCCTGGTGGTGCTCAAGACCGACTTCGGCGCGGCGAACGCCTGGAAGCTCGACCGGCTGCCCGAACTGTACGAACTGGTCAGCCGGTTTTCGGGAATCGCGGTGCCCGCCAACTATCCGCTCATGGGAAAGAACGCGTTCACGCACTGCGCCGGGGTGCACACCCAGGCCGCGGCGATCGATCCCCTTCACTACGAGAGCCTCAGCCCGGAACTGGTCGGCCGTGTCCGCCGGATCAGCCTGGACCACATGTCCGGGCTGAGCTCCGTCAAGCACGCCCTGTCCGAGCTGGGCGAGACCGCGGCCGACGAGGCGTTGCTGGGCCGCATTCTCGACCGGGTGAAATCCGTGGGCACCAAGGGCAAGACCGTGGACCTCGAGGAACTCCGCTACATCGTGAAATGGTGCAAGGAGCACAAGGAATGACCGCATGAAAAAAATCAGAATCGGATTCCTCCATTCGCTGATCCGGCTGGACGAAAAGCTCATTCTGGACGAGTTCGGGAAGCACGGGGACGTCAGCCTGGAAATGGTGGACGACCGGCAGATCACGTTCCAGCTGGGAAAGGACCGGGACCGGTTCGGTTTCGACGTGGTTCTGGAGCGCTGCATCAACCATTCGCGCGCCCTGCACGCGCTGGTCATATTCGAAAGCGCGGGCATCCGCTGCGTCAACACCGCGAGGGTCGCCACCACCTGCGGCGACAAGCTGCTGACGTCACTCGCGCTGAAGGTGCACGGCGTTCCCCAGCCCGAAGTGCGCGTGGCCTTCACCGAGGAATCGGCGCTCAAGGCCATCGAGGAGATGGGCTACCCGGTCGTGCTCAAGCCGGCCGTGGGGTCCTGGGGACGGCTGCTGGCCAAGGTCAACGACCGGGACGCGGCCGAGGCCCTGCTGGAGCACAAGTCCACGCTCGGCTCCTACCACCATTCGATTTTCTACATCCACCAGTACGTCGAAAAGAAGGGACGCGACATCCGCAGTTTCGTGGTGGGGGACGAATGCATCGGCGCCATCTACCGCACCAGCCCTCACTGGATCACGAACACGGCGCGCGGCGGACAGGCCACAAACTGCCCGGTCACGGACGAAATCCGGGACATCTCTCTCCGGGCGGCGGCCGCGGTCGGCGGGGGCGTCGTGGCCATCGACCTGTTCGAGACGGCCTCGGGCATCCTCGTCAACGAGGTCAATTACACCATGGAGTTCAAGAACTCCATCAAGCCGACGGGTGTCAACATACCGGGAAAGATCGCCGAGTACACGATACGAGCGGCCCGGGGGGAATTCGATGCCCGATAGGATACGCGTTTCCATCGTCGGGGGGTCCGGGTACGCGGGCGGCGACCTGCTCCGCCTGCTGCTGGGCCACCCACGGGCCGAGGTGACGCAGGTCACGTCCGAACGGTTCGTGGGCAAGTTCGTGCACAGCCTGCACCCCAACCTCCGGAAACGGACTCTGCTGAAGTTCGTCTCGCAGGAGGAGCTCCAGCCCTGCGATCTGCTGTTCCTCTGCCTGCCGCACGGGTCGGCCATGGGGAAAATCGACCGGTTCGCCGGACTGGCGCCCAGGCTGATCGATCTGTCCGCGGATTTCCGGCTGAAGAACCCCTCCGACTACGACACATGGTACGGAAAGCCCCACGCCCGGCCGGAACTGCTTCCGAAGTTCGCGTACGGCGTCTGCGAGCTTCACCGCGAGGAAATCCGGAAATCGAACTGGGTGTCCAGCGCGGGGTGCAATGCCACGGCCGTGATTCTCGGGCTGTATCCCCTCTTCAAAAACGGGCTCGCGGACACGGAACGGACGGTCGTGGAAGTGAAGGCCGGATCGAGCGAGGGCGGCAATTCCTCATCCGACGCGTCGCACCACCCCGAGCGCGCCGGGTGCGTGCGGTCGTACCGGCCCACGGGGCACAGGCACGCGGCCGAGATGATCCAGGAACTGGGGTTCGGGAAAGAGCTGAAAATTCATTTTTCCGCGACATCGATCGACATGGTCCGCGGCATACTGGCGACCTGCCACGTGTTCCTGAACCGCGCGATGGAAGAGAAGGACATCTGGAAGCTGTACCGGGAGGCGTACGGGAACGAACCGTTCATCCGCATCGTGAAGGAGCGGGAGGGGAATTACCGGTACCCGGAGCCGAAACTCCTGGCCGGCACGAATTACTGCGACATCGGGTTCGAGAAAGACCCGCTTTCGAACCGGCTGGTGGTGGTCAGCGCCATCGACAACCTGATGAAAGGGGCCGCGGGCCAGGCGCTTCAGGCGTTCAACATCATGCACGGTTTCGAGGAGACGACGGGGCTCGAATTCGCGGGACTGCACCCGGTCTGAAAATTTTTTCAGGCGAACTTCCGGCGGTCCGGCAAACGCAGCCGGCCGCCGGTTTTGTTTGGACTGTTTCCAACTCCGGGAGGCGGGAGATGAAAAAGGCGATGACCGACGGGAAAAAGGCGGGAAAAGCGGCCGGGAAGAAGGCGGCGCAGGCGTCGAAGACGGTCCGGAAAGAGATCGAAAAGAAATCCGAATCCCTGAAGATGAACCTCGTCCGGGGCGCGGCCGCCCTGGCCAGGGAAGTGGAGGAGAGGACGCCGGCCGTGAAGAAGGCGCTGGAATCCGGCGTCGGCAAGGTCATGCACATGACCGGCGAGGCCGCCAGGCTCGCGAAACTGAAGGTCGAAATCGCGGCGCTCCGGAACGAGAAGGCGAAACTGCTGGAACAGCTGGGCGGCGAGGTGTGGCACCTGCATCAGCAGAAGCGTCTCAATGCCGTTGAACGGGATCTCGCGGAAGTGCTGAGGAAGCTGGAGGAATTGACGGTACGGATACGGGGCAAGGAGTCGGAGATCGAGGGATTGTCCATCACCTGAGATCGGGCGCGGGCTGAGTCCCGATTGAAATTGAACCACACACGGGTTTGTGAAATCGAACCTGGGGGTGTCCAAAAAGTCTGTGGACCCGCGCCCTGAGCCCCTCGATCAAGTCGAGGGGTAAACTCCGTCGGAGGGCGCTAAATGACGGATTTACAGCTCGCCTCGACGGAGTTTATCCTTCGCCTTGCGAAGGGCTCGGCGAGCGTATTGCTGAAAAAACAGACTTTTTGGACACCCCCAGGTTGCCGCGTTTTCATTCGCCGTAAAATATCTCCATCACGCAGTCATCGCAGTTGAAGCGGACCGGGAAGCGCCGGCCGTCGCCGTCCTCCAGGCTCCAGGCCGGGGCGGACGGCCCCGCCGGCCGTTTCCCCGGACAGCGGCCGAGTTCCGCCCTGAGGCAGTACCGGGTCGTCATGACCTTTCTGCCCCGCATGTCCAGACCGCTCTCGGCCGCGGGCTCGATGATCTCCACGCCGTGCCGCCTGTAAAAGGCCCCGGCTTTCGCGTTCAGCACGTTGGCCGCGAAGGTCAGCCGTTTCAGCGGATAGGGAAAATCGTTCGGCTCGGCCGCCGGAACAACGGGCGGGCGATAAGCGGAACGGACCGCGTCCAGCGCCGTGAGCGCCTCGCGCCTGAGCCGGTTCCATTCCGAGACCGGGGCGAAGGGCATGGGATGAACCGAGATGTCCAGGCCCTCGCAGATGAAGTCCGTGCCGCCGAGGCTGGTCAACTGCTTGCGTATTGTCGACTCGGCCGATTCCGGGTTCCGCGCGGGGGCCGGTGCCGCGTCCGAAACCCGCTCCACGCGGTTTCCGTCCTCATCCTCCACCTTCAGGCGCAGCCGTCCGTTATCGGCATCCAATGTCATCCGCACACGGATTTTCCGCTCCGGTTCATTCTTCAGCACGGACTGGACGAAGCGGTGATCGCGGTTCCGGTGAATCCGGACGCCGGCGGCAATGCCCTCCATCCGGTCCGGCGTGATGCGGTTCCCGGAAACGAAATTCACGACCGATCCCTTGAGATCGCCTGAAGGCAGAAAGAAGGCGATTCCGTCGCCCGGATTCAACCCGTGGCCGGACTTGAGGAAGAACCGGTCCGGCGCGACGGAAACCACCTCTCCGATGAACTCCCCCAGGTGCTTGGGCGTCTCGAGGCTTCCCATTCCCGCGGAGCGGCCGTCCAGAAAATATTCCGTGAAGCCCCGGTTGAAGGTCTTGTCGAGATCCGGCTCGAACCCGCCGATGACGGTTCCCGAGGAACTCGGCCGGTGCGGCGAGCCCTCCAGAATACGGTCCAATTCCCCCCTGAAATGACGCGTCGCGTTCGCCACCGCCTCCCTGTCCCTCAGGCGGCCCTCGATCTTGAACGAAGTGACGCCCGCGTCCAGAAGATCCTTCAGGCGGGCCGAGCGGTTCATGTCCTTGAGCGATAGCCAGTGCCTGCGGCCGAGGTCCGCCCCGCGGTCGTCGGTCAGTCTGTAGAGCCTGCGGCAGGGCTGCGCGCACTGGCCGCGGTTCCCGCTCCGGCCGCCGATGGCGTAGCTCATCAGGCAGCAGCCGCTGAAGCTCACGCACAGGGACCCGTGCACGAAAACCTCCAGTTCCACCGAGGTCTTTTCGCGGATGGCGCGGAGTTCCGCCAGACCGAGCTCGCGGGCGAGAATGACTCGCCTGAAACCGACGGCTTCGAGAAACGCCACTTTTTCCGCCGTGTCATTGTGCATCTGGGTGCTGGCGATGAGGGGAACCGGCGGAAGACCGCTCTCGAGGAGCCCGAAATCCTGGATGATCAGGCCCCCGATGCCGGCTTCGTGCAGGCGGCGGATCAGTGCGAGCGCCTCGGGGAGTTCCTCGTCCCGGAGAATGGTGTTCACCGCCGCGTACACGGTTGCCCGGTATTTGCGGCCGTGCCGGATCAGGGACTCGATGTCGCGGATGTCATTGCCCGCGGCCTCGCGCGCGCTGAAACGGCCGGCGCCGATGTACACGGCGTCCGCGCCGCAGTTGAAGGCGGCGATGCCGCATTCGAGATTTTTGGCCGGAGCCAGGAGTTCGATTTTTGACATGGCGTTCTGCCGCATGTTAATATGGAATGAGAAGAATGTCAATAGCCGTGTACGCGGAGAAAAGATTGGAACACGGATTGAACGGATATCCGCGGATTGGCGCGGATAAAATTAATGGGGAATAGGGTATTTGGTTCATCCGGATGATGCGGTTGACCCGGCTTTCAGTCAGGATGGCGGCTTCGTAAAAACCGGTTGCTGTTGGAGAAAAAATTTAATATTTTCTCCTGGAAGACGCGAGTTTAATAAACACCTGAAAATAAAAGAACTATGTTTACTAAATCCGCTCCTGACATCCGGACGCGGATCCATCCGTTTGCTGAGAGGAAAAACCCATGAAACTCGAACTCCGCCCGAACAGCCGCTACGCATTGCTCGTCCCCACGAGCATGGGCGTTCGGATCACGCCCGAGAACGGCCAGCCCGTGCACTGCAGCACGACCTTCATGATGCAGGCGACCAGCGCGGAGACGAATGTCGCCAGCATTTCCTCCTTCCTGGGATTGCGCGTGAAGGTGCTGACCGCCTTCGTCAAGGGAAGCCCGATCGCCCGCCTCATCCGGGACGATCTCGGCCGCAGGCACATGGATGTCGAAGCGAAGGAAGTCGAACAGGGCGGGCCCTGGGGATACAGGCACCAGTTCAACATCGCGGACAGCGGCACCGGGTCGCGCGGGCCCAGGGTCCACAACGACAGGGCCGGCGAAGTGGGCCGGACGCTGACCGCGGACGATTTCGATCTCAACCGCATTTTCGGTTCGGAGGGCGTGCAGGTGCTCCACCTCTCCGGCCTGATCGCCGCTCTCTCGCCGGAAACCGGGCGGTTCTGCCTGGAACTCAGCCGGGCGGCGAAAAAACACGGCACCCGCATTTCCTTCGACCTGAACTACCGCGCCTCCTTCTGGAAGAACCGGCAGGATGAACTCCGCGACGTGTTCCACCGGATCGCGGACAGCGCGGACATACTGGTCGGAAACGAGGAGGATTTCCAGCTCGCCCTGGGCATCGAGGGCCCGGAGGCCGGCGGAAAGGGCCTGGCCGGCAAGATCGACAGCTTCAAGGAGATGATCGGCCGAGTCCGCAGGGCTTATCCGTCCGCATCGGTTTTCGCGACCACGTTGCGGGAGGTCGTGAGCGTCAACCTGCACCGGTGGGGCGCGATTCTCGCGGCCGGTGACGCCTGGCACCAGATCGAACCCAGGGAAATCACCGTTCTGGACCGGATCGGCGGAGGCGACGGCTTCGTGGGCGGTCTTCTGTACGCCGCCCTGAAGGGGTGGGAGCCGGAGAAATGGGCGCAATTCGGATGGGCCAGCGGCGCGCTCGCCACAACATTGCTGACCGACTACGGCCAGCCCGCGGACGAAGAGGAGATCTGGAGCATCTGGCAGGGGAACGCGCGCGTGCGGCGTTGACCTCCGGCTTTGGGGTTAAAGGGGATCACCGCGGAAAAATTCACGGATAGACACGGAAGAGAATGGCATGTCAGGGTAATACGTTCATATACATTCTCATGAACCTCAAGCGCCGGGAAAAATGAAATCACTGAATAACCATAATAAGCTTTTTTTCAGTTTGACTCCGCGTCTGTATCCATGGTGTAGCTTAAAGCAGGGAACTCACCTGATCAGTAAACGCCTCGTTTAAAACCTCACCCAAAAATCGGGAGGACGCGCCATGCGACGCCTGATCCTCTCGACTTGTCTGTTCCTGCCCCTCAGCACATCTCCCGCGCAAGTCGTGATCTCCGAAGTGATGTTCGATCCGGCCGGGCCGGAAAACGCGGATGAATTCGTCGAGCTGGTCAACGTCAGTCCTACGGACACGGTGCGGCTCGAAGGCTGGAGCCTTGGAGACGGCACCGGTTCGGATCTCCTGTCCGACGCGGGAGAGGGTATTTCCCTCGGCCCGGCCGGGTACGCGGTCATCCTGGATCCGGATTATTTCACGTCCTCCGCGACCTATGATTCACTGATCCCGGCGACCGCACTCGTGCTCAGTGTGGCGGGAGCCACTTTGGGCAGCGCGGGTCTGTCGAATTCAAAGCCGGAAACGGTCACATTAACCAGGCCGGACGGCCGCGTCGAGGATGCGGTCGCCTACTCCATCGGAAACGTCCCCGGGCATTCGGACGAGCGCATCGACCCGGACGGTCCGGGCGGAGCGGAAAACTGGGCGGACAGCCGGTTCCTCTTCGGCACACCCGGATTCCGCAACAGCGTCACGCGGCCGTCCCTCAATCTCGCCATCACGGGTTTGTCTCTGGCGGCCGAGGGAGGATCGCTGTTTCTGACCGCTGTCGCGAAGAACGACGGCCGGACTTCGAGCGGGCCTTTCAGCCTGAGGTTTTTTGTCGACGCGGATCTCGACTCCGCTCTCGAGGATGAAGAGGCCCTGCCGCGGGTGTTTTCATGCCCGGGCCTCGCTCCCGGCGATTCCGCCGAGGTCCGGACTCCGGTGGACCTGCGGTCCGGAAGGGGGCGGGCGGCGGCCGCGTTGATGTCCTGGAATGACGGGAATCCGGAGGATGACGCGCGATTTCTGGATTTTTCCATCCCGCACGAGAGAGGATGCGTGCGCATCAATGAAATCATGCACCATCCGCTTCCCGGAGAATCTGAATGGATCGAGCTGGTCAATGCCGGACACGGCTCAGTCGATCTGCGGGAATGGAGGTTTTCGGATTCCGATACGACGTCCCGCCGTCTCGTGACGGATGCGTCTTGCACTCTGGCTCCCGGCGATTATGCGATTCTGGCGGCCGACCCCTCCTTTCGGACAAAGCATCCGGATATTTCGGCTCTCAGCCTGATCCCGAACCGGTTCCCGAATCTGAATGATGACGCGGACCGTGCCTGCCTGTTCGATCCATCAGGCGTTGAAATCGACCGGGTGGAATACACGTCCGGTCCAGGTCAGCGGGAGGGAAATTCCCTCGAACGCGTCCGGATCAACGGACGGTCGGACGATCCTTCCAATTGGCATCTCAGTCTGTCACCGGACGGGTCCACGCCCGGCCGGCCGAACAGCCTGATTGACCCGGGAACGTCCTCCGAAACCGGCTTCCGGGTGTCGCCCAATCCTTTTTCTCCGGACGGGGATGGAGTGGATGAAGTCACTTTCCTGGAATATTCCGTGCCCGCGGGGAATAATCGGATCCGATTGCGCGTTTTCGATCTGACCGGACGGCTGATACGCACCCTGAAAAACGGGGAAGAGGAAGAAGGAACAGGTTTCGCGCTCTGGGACGGTCATGATGAGGACGGTCATGCAGCGGTGATCGGCCGCTACATCGCTTTGTTGGAATCGGTCCCGGTCAGAGGCAGGGGAAGGACCGTCCATTGCCGGGTCATCATCCTGGCCGGCAAACTTTGAGCCTGGCATGGGCTTCAAAAGCAGGGTACGAACAGCCTTTCAGCCGGTTTTTCCACAGGTTTTCCACAATCGGCTTCCAGGCTCTCCGGCTTTTCGAGCCGGAACAGGATTCTATATGCGCTATTGTAT
>JAUCQC010000154.1 GCA_030372965.1 bacterium | reverse complement strand
CCCGAAGAGCCCGGACCGGTCAAGCTCGTGGTCGGCGTCCTGTATTCGGACGAAGGTCTTCTCGAAAAGGGCCTGGCCCTCCTGTCCGAAATTCACGGGCCGCTGGATTACAGGAGCCCGGCATTCCCGTTCGACCGCACCGATTATTACGTGCCGGAGATGGGAAGCCCCATTTTCAGGATTTTCGTGTCGCACGAGCGGCTGATCCACCCCCGGGACCTGGCCCGGATCAAGATCGGGACCAATGCGCTGGAAGAGAGGCTGGCTGTTCGGTTACGCTCCGGGAGGTTGGAGACCGGCACGGTCCCGGAGCGTTCCGATAACCCCCCGGAGCCTTTCTCGAACTCACCGGACCGTTCATCGACTGAATCCGAAACCTCCGGGGGTCCCGAAAACCTCCCGGAGGCCGGTCCCCGCCGCAGAGTCAATTTCGACCCCGGTTACATGGATTACGACAAGTTCGTCCTCGCCTCGGCCAAGTACAACGGCCAGAAGGTGTACCTCGATCTGGGAATCTGGGCCGACCTGACCCTCCACTATGAAAAGGGCCGCTTCGATCCCTATCCCTGGAGTTTCCCGGATTTCAAATCCGGCCTGTACCAGGAGGTTTTCATGGAAATCCGGGCGCGGTTCAAGGCGCAGTGGAAGCCGCAACTATCAGTCCAAAATAAGGCTTGACAATCAGGCAAATTCTCATTACTATATTCACCCGATGACAGAAAAGTCCAGAATCATGGACGGTCAGGGGATCGCGCGCACCCTGAAACGCCTGACGCACGAGATACTCGAGCGGAACGCCGGTTGCGAGGGCCTCGTCCTGGTCGGCATCCGGAACCGCGGGGACGTGCTGGCGCGGCGCATCCTCAAGGCCATGGCCTCCATCGAAAGCCGGGAAGTCCCCTACGGCGTGCTCGATATCACGCTGTACCGGGACGATTTCCAGCGGCTCGCCGACAGCCCCGTGATCGGGGAGACGGACATCCCCATCGACATCACCGACCGGAAGGTCGTCCTAGTCGACGACGTGCTGTTCACCGGCCGGACGATACGGGCCGCGATGGACGCGCTGATGGACTTCGGCAGGCCCTCCTCCATCCAGCTGGCCGTGCTCATCGACCGGGGCCACCGCGAGCTTCCCATTCACGCCGACTTTGTCGGGCAGACGGTTTCCACCAGCAAATCAGACGGCGTCCAGGTCCGGCTCGAAGAGACGGACGGGGAGGACAGCGTCGTGCTGGTCGTGTCGTGAGAGCCCCGGCCGGAGCGGATCATGAGGACGCAGGACGCCATCCGGAACGCCGCATGCAGCTGAAAAGCCGCCACCTGCTGGGCCTCGAAGGCATGACGGCCGAGGAAATCAATCTCATCCTCGACACCGCCGCCTCCCTGAAACCCATTCTCGACCGGCCCATCCCCAAGGTTCCCACCCTGCGCGGCAAGACCGTCGCCAACCTGTTCTACGAACCCTCCACGCGCACGCGTTTCTCCTTCGAGCTCGCCGAGAAGCGGCTGTCGGCCGATTCGGTGAGCTTCTCGCAGTCGGGATCCAGCGTCTCGAAGGGCGAAACCCTGAAGGACACCGTCCGGAACCTGCAGGCCATGAAAATCGACACCGTGGTCATCCGGCACGGCGCCTCCGGCGCGCCGCATTTCCTCGCCGGCTGCCTCGACGCGTCGGTGGTCAACGCGGGGGACGGCACGCACGAGCATCCGACCCAGGCCCTGCTCGACATGATGACGCTCCGCGAAAAGCTCGGGAAAATCAAAGGGCTCAAGGTCGCCATCGTGGGCGACATCCTGCACAGCCGGGTGGCCCGTTCCAACATCCACGGCCTTTCGGCCGCGGGCGCGTCGGTCGGCCTCTGCGGCCCGGCGACGCTCATGCCCGTCGGCGTGTCCGATCTTCCCGTCCGGCTCTACCGGAACCTCGGCGAGGCGCTCGAAGACGCGGATGTGTTCATCGTGCTCCGCATCCAGATGGAGCGGCAGAAGCGGGGGATGTTCCCGTCCCTCCGGGAGTACCGGTCCCTGTTCGGCATGACCGTGGAGCGGCTGGAACCGCTGAAAAAGGAAATCACCATCCTGCATCCGGGCCCGATCAACCGCGGCGTGGAGATCGACGACGCCGTCGCGGACGGCCGCCACTCCGTGATCCTCGACCAGGTGACCAACGGCGTGGCCGTGCGCATGGCCGTGCTGTACCTGCTCTCCGGCGGCCGCGGGAAGATCGAAATGGAGGATCATGGCCAGGCCTGATTTCAAGCCGGTGAGGGCGGAGGCCGTGTGCCTCACGGGCGCCCGGCTCCTCGACCCCGCGTCGAAGCTCGACGCGTCCGCCGACCTGCTGGTCGCGGAAGGCCGCATCGCGAAAATCGGGGCCGCGGCCGGTGAGGGGTTCGAGGGTCTCCGGATCGACGGCGCCGGCCTCACCGTGGTTCCGGGTTTCGTGGACCTGCACGCGCACCTTCGCGAGCCCGGCCGCGAGGACGAGGAGACGATCCGGTCGGGCGCCGAGGCGGCCGCGGCCGGCGGTTTCACGGAAATCGCCTGCATGCCCAACACGAACCCGCCGGTCGACGACCGGCCCTCGGTGGAATTCGTCCGCGGGCGCGCGGCCGGACTGCTCACCGACGTTCACCCGATCGCGGCCATCACCAAGGGTCAGCGGGGCGAGGAGCTGGTCGAAATGGCCGACTGCGCGGAGGCGGGGGCCGTGGCGTTTTCGGACGACGGCCGGCCCGTGGAAAAGGCGTCAGTCCTGCGCCGCGCCGTGGAATACGCCGGCATGACCGGCCGGCCGGTGATCTCGCACAGCGAGGACCTCTCCCTCTCCGACGGCGGGGTCATGCACGAAGGCGTCCGTTCCACCCGGCTCGGGCTCCGCGGCATTCCGTCCATCAGCGAGGAGATCGCCGTCGACCGCGACATCCGGATCGCGGAATATGTCCGCGGCCGCATCCACATCGCGCACGTGTCCACGGCCGGATCGGTCCGGCTCATCCGCGAGGCCAAGGCGCGCGGCGTGGCCGTGACCGCCGAGACCTGCCCGCACTATCTCACGCTCACCGACGAGGCCGTTCAGGGATACGACCCGAACGCCAAGATGAACCCGCCGCTCCGGACCGCGGAGGACCGGGCCGCGCTCTGGGAGGGGCTGAAGGACGGCACGATCGACGCCGTGTCCACGGACCACGCCCCGCATTCCGCGGAGGAGAAGGATGTGGAGTTCGACGCGGCCCCGTTCGGCGTCATCGGGCTCGAGACCGCCGTGGGGCTCCTTCTGACGCACGGCGTGCACAAGCGCAGGCTGACCCTGCGGGAGCTGGTGCTCGTGTTCTCGGTCCTGCCGCGACGGATTCTCGGGCTGCCCGAGGCGCGCATCCGCGAGGGGGCCGACGCCAATCTCACGTTTCTGAGGCCCGACGCGGCGTGGACCGTGAACCGGGACGGATTCTTTTCCAGATCGAGGAACACGCCTTTTCACGGCTGGGCGCTCAAGGGAGCGGCCGCCGGCGTGCTCCGCGGCGATCAATTTTACCTGGCCCCATAGGCCCTTCCTGATGGAGGAACCGGAATGACCGGTAATTATCCGTTCGTGCCCAAAGAAGCGTTTCTGACCAACGGCGTGGGAAGGCACAAGGAGAAACTGCAGAGTTTCGAGATGGCCCTGCGCGACGCCGGGATCGCCCAGCTCAACCTTGTCCGCGTGTCGAGCATTTTCCCCCCGCATTGCAAGCTGATCTCGAGGGAGGCCGGCATCAGGAAGCTGAAAGCCGGGGGTATCACGTTCTGCGTGATCAGCGACAACGCCACGAACGAGCCGCACCGCCTGGTGGCGGCTTCGGTCGGCATCGCCATTCCCAAGGATCCCACGCAGTACGGATACCTCTCGGAGCACCATTCCTTCGGCCAGACCGACACGGTCGCGGGCGACTACGCCGAGGATCTCGCGGCGAGCATGCTCGCCACCATCCTCGGGCTGCCCTTCGACCCCGATAAGAGCTGGAACGAGACCAAGGAAGTGTGGAAAATCAGCGGCAAGATCGTCAGCACCCGCAACGTGGTGCAGAGCGCCATGGGGCACAAGGACGGGTGCTGGACGACGGTGGTCGCGGCGGCGGTGTTCGTTTAAGAGAACAATGGAACACGGATTCAGCGGATAAGACGGATTCTCACGGATAAAAAGAATATTAGGGTAATTCGTTCATCCGGGTATTCGGAAGGACCGCACTTTCGAAGGATGGAACACGGATTTGATCGGATGGGACGGATTTCCACGGATGAGAAAGGGAGAACGGGGTAATTCGTTCATCCGGGTTATAAAATAGTCCTCAATTCCACAGGATATCATCCCCGGGCTGTCTCTTATACACATC
>JAUCQC010000153.1 GCA_030372965.1 bacterium | reverse complement strand
CGGAACTCGTCGGCAGCGTCAGATGTGTATAAGAGACAGGAACCGGATCGCGGTCTGGAGCGGTAGCCGCTGGTCCGCGCTCGGAGACGGGTTTGACGGAGATGCCTATCATGTCCTGGTCCACAAGGGCAGCGTGTACGCGGGCGGACGATTCACGAAATCAGGGAATACGGAGCTCAATAACATCGCCAGATGGAACGGATTTTTCTGGTCGGGGCTCGACGCGGGCGTGAACGGAACCGTCTGGGACATACAGGCGGTTGGGGATGACCTGATCGTCGCAGGCACGTTCACCACGGCGGGAGGGATCGAGGCGAACCGGGTTGCAAAGTGGAACGGAAGTTCCTGGTCCGGACTCGGAAGCGGAATGAACGGAGAGGTGACATCTCTGGCCGTGGATGGCGGGACTGTCCATGCGGTCGGCAATTTCACCTCGGCGGGAGGCAGATCAGCCAACCGTATCGCGATGTGGGATGGAACAGCCTGGTCCCCGCTCGGAGTCGGTCTGGACGGGCACACACGGCATGTGTCCGTGATTGACGGCATGGTGTACGCAGGCGGGGATTTCATGAATGCCGGCGGCTTACCCGCGAACCGGATCGCCCGGTGGGACGGGACGTCCTGGTACGCGATAGGTTCAGGGATGAACGGCTCGGTACGGGACGTGCTCCCATATGGAGGCGGCATTCTCGCGATCGGCGATTTCACAACAGCCGGGGGAGTGGCAGCGAGCCGTGTCGCGATATGGGACGGATCATCCTGGTCCGGGCTGGGGAAGGAACTCGGCGGGCCATGGATCCGGTGCGCGGCCCTGTATGACGGCAAATTCTGCGCCGGAGGCTGGTTCAACACGGCCGGGGAATCCGCAGCGGACAACATCGCTCTCTGGGACGGGCAAAACTGGAGCGCCCTGCCGTTTAGCGGAACACCGAACGGCCTGGACAATGTGGTCTACGGCCTGGCTTCGGACGGGAAGAACGTGTACGCGGCGGGCCTGTTCCACCGCGCA
>JAUCQC010000152.1 GCA_030372965.1 bacterium | reverse complement strand
GTTCAACGTTCCGAGTTCCGAGTTCAGGGTTCCGGGTTGAAACAACTGAACTCACGCGGAAAGGCATTCGAATCCGATTTGCGAAATTTTTTAATTCGGAACTCGGAACTCGAAACCCGGAACCTGGTATCCCGAACAATCATTCCGCCAGCAGTGACTTCCCCGAGGCCGTCACCTTCTCCAGCTCAGCCGCGCGGATGTGGAGGTCGTATTCCGCGACCGCGGCCTCGACCTCGGCCTGCGTCCACGCGTTGCGGCCGGCCAGGTACTCGATCTGCGGCGCCATGCCTTCGCGGTATCTCCGCTCCACGAGCTCGAAGGCCTTGCGGCCGGCCAGGCGCTTTTCGACCGCGGCTTCGAGAGCCCGCCGGCCGACGGAGACGGCCGTGGCCGCGTCCCGCGCCTGGAGCCGGATCCGGTTCAGGCCGTCCTCGAGTTCGCACCGCTTTTCCGCGGCCTCGAGTCTGGCCTGATCGATCCGGCGCCGGTCCTGAAACCCGTTGAACAGGTTCCAGCTCGCGGCCAGGGAAGCGGTCCAGTAATCGTGCTCATTGTCGAAGCGGTACATCTCGTCCCAGTATCCCCAGTCGAACACGGCCGCGACGCCGGGCAGAAAAGAGGTCCGGTGGAGCGACACCTTGTGCCCCATCAGGTCCACGGCCCGCTTCAATTGCCTCAGTTCCTCCCGGTTCGACACGGCCAGGGATTCCGCTTCCGCGGGTTCCGGGGTCATGACCGGAAGCGTGAGCGGGCCGGCGGGCTTTTCGATTCCCGAGTCCAGGGGCCGGTTCAGAAGGCAGTTGAAATACGAGACCGCCATGGACCGGTTCTTCTCCGCCTCGGCCGCGGCCCGACGGATTTCCGCCAGGTCCGCGCTCGCGCGGAGCACGTCGGCGCGCGTGACCTTGTCGTGCCGGAACAGGCTCTCGGCGACCCGGCTGTGCTCCCGCGCCAGTCCCTCGGTCACGGTGAGCAGGGAGCACACGGCGTCCGCCTTCAGATAATTATAGTAGGCCGCGCGGATGTCCGCGACCAGGCTCCGCTCCTGCGCCGAAACCGACAGCCGTTCGATGTCCCGCAACGCGGACCGGATTTTGTAATTGTACGCGATGGCCGGCTGCAGCACGGGCTGAACCACGTGAACCCTGGTCTCCTGCTCCCGCTCCCGCAGAAACGGTATCGTCTGGTTGGGCAGGGTGATCGGGACGTGCAGGGCCTGGTAGACGGGGTTCATCAGGTCCCCGATGGGCAGGTCGATGACTCGGCCGCCTCCGGCCCGGGTATATCTCGCCTCGACGCTCACCGAGGGCAGAAAGAGGCCGGCCGCTTCGGACAGCGCGGCCCGGCTCCTCGCTTCCGCGAAACGTCTCTGGGCCAGGGCCGGATTGCGCCGAAGCCCCTCCTGAACATACTGGTCCAGGATGTCCCCTCCGGTCCGGGCTCCGAGGGATGCGGCCCAGGCCGCGGCGCACGCGACTATGAAGACCCGTCTCATTCGATCTCCGTTCGGGCGGCCGGCTTCAGCGGGCCGCGTTTCTGTTTTCGAGAAAACAGCGGGTGAACCTGAAATAATCGTCCGTGATGGAGCTCAGATCGATCCCGTGCCTTCGTTGCAGATGATCCCCTTTCATGGCCATGACCTGGATGACGCCCGCGGCCTGTCCCCACAGAATCACCGCGGCCGTGCCCGGATTGATTTCCGGATTGATGGACCCGTCCCGGATTCCCTCGGACAGCGCCCGGATCAGGAGGTCGAGACACTCCATGCCTTCGTGGTCGCACATCGAGCTGACCGATTCAGCGGCGGCCGGATCCGTTTCCTTGATTTCGTAATACCCCAGGGCGTTGAAATAATCCGGGTGCTCGCGGGAAAAAAGAAAGAAGGATTGCCCCATGAGAAAAACCTTTTGCAGGCCGGTTTCAGCCTCATCATACGCCTTCTGGAATAGATCCGTGAGAATTTTCAGACCCCGCAGCGTGATCGCCCAGTACAATTCTTCCTTGGTCTTGAAATACAGATAGATGGTGCCTTTACTCAATTCCGCCGCTTCAGCCACGTCATCCATGGTCGTCATCCAGTAACCTTTTGTAAAAATTACACTTTCTGCGGCATCGACAATCGCGTTCCGCCTTAGTTCCCTTTCTCTTTCCTTG
The DNA here is from genome assembly GCA_030372965.1 of bacterium. GTDB lineage: Bacteria > Zhuqueibacterota > QNDG01 > QNDG01 > DTFT01 > JAFGAX01. The sequence goes on along the minus strand of JAUCQC010000152.1, from coordinate 396 downwards.
CGTTCCTGGATGCCCATTTGATGTATCCTTATTAAATGACCATCAGTCAGTTGTTACGTGAAAATATATTAAATTGTTTCGAGAATAGCAAGAAAATTGTGCCGAGTTCCGGGTTCTGAGTTTCTATGTCCAATTTACAGAGCATCCACCCTGCGAGGCGATCGAGCACTTCCATCATGGTTGTAGGTCCGATATGCCGCTTTGCGGCACCCGCATTTTCACTGCGGGGTTACAGGACACTTCCCCTGAATGTCCGAAAGCAGCGGCTTCCCGCTTCGCGGGACCAATTGACAGATTACCGCGGTTGAAGGGCTTCGAGGGCCCGGCCTTCAGTAAATGCGACCGGCTGGGGGTGTGATTACCGAATTAACTTATCGGGAATCCAGGGAGGGGGAA
>JAUCQC010000151.1 GCA_030372965.1 bacterium | reverse complement strand
TCGGAGATGTGTATAAGAGACAGTTCCATGGTCGCGGGTAAAACCGATCGCAAGGAATTCACCCTTCAGGGTTTTATCCGGGAGACCTCCCGCGGGTCGTTCGAACCCGCGGGAGGCTTTTTTCCGCCCAGTCAAGCGGAGCCTGAACCAGGGATGCGGACGGCTTCGAAGAGATGACCTTCTCAACCCGGATCCTGAAACCGCGGGTTCAAGAGCCGGCCGGATGAAAATGGCCTTGCTTTTTAAATCTGTTTTCTTATAATACTCTTATCCCCATCCCCCTGAGTTTTCCTCCTGCGCGCAGGTCCGCTCCCGCTGATTTCCGGATGGGATACGGGCCGGACGGCTTCGGGACCCGCGATCACGGCGAGAAACCGTCCGCCCGGGAACCGGTTCCACGCGTTGATCACGGGCCTTGGCGGACCCCAATGCAGAAGGGAGGAAACATGAATCGGTTTAGGACCCTCACGGGCATCGCCCTGCTTTGCGTCGCGGTGGCGTGCCCCGCGCTGGCGCAGTCCCTCTCGCTCACGCATGTCGAGCGGCCGATGCTCGGGCTCGGCGTGGCCATCGGCAAGGAGGTGAGCACGCTCGGCGATTTTTCGGACCCGGTCGTCTCCGTCCATCAGGTCGATTTTCCGTCCATCTATCTTCCGATCCGGTTGAACCCCGGCCTGAAGATCGAGCCCGAATTCGGGCTCATGCGGTACACGATCGACGCGCCCTCCGTCGATCAGACCTTCTCGATCATGCTGATCGGCGCGGGCGCCTTTTTCCTGATGAACGTCGGGCCTGTGGATCTGTCCTGGGGGCTGCGCTTCGCGATGATGAAGGAAAGCTATGACCATGACGGGCCGGTCGACTACACGGTGACGCGCAGCGACATGGTTTACGGCCCGGCCCTGGGCGGGGAATATTTCTTCACGCGAAACTTCAGCCTGGGCGGCGAGGTCCAGCTCAATTATGTCAAACTCGGCGAAGTCGAGACCGACGGGGATGACGCGCCGACCAACGGGCTCGGGGACGACGAGAAGATCAAGCAGTCGATGCTTCGGACCAAACCCCTGATTTTCGTGAGATGGTATTTCGGAAGAAAAGGTTAATCGTCCGTCCCGCAAGGCCCGTTCGACTCCTCCTCCCCGCGGAACGGATCGCGTGGAGGAGGATTCTTTTTCGCAAATGGAATTGCTTTTTGCGGGAATGCGCCGTATCTTCGCATGAAGAGACCGCGTCCGATCGTCCCGTACGGGACCGCGCCTGACCCGAATGCCCGCGCGAAACCTCGAGGAGGAACCGATGAAAGAAATCGTACGGCTCGGCATGGCGGCCGTCCTGGCCGCGCTCGCCTGCGGATGCGGCGGGAAGGCCCCTGACCGGATCGCACTCGGCGACGGGTGGAAATTCAGCGCCGGCGACAGCCTGGCCTGGGCCTCGCCCGAATTCGACGATTCGGGATGGAAGCCGATCCGGCCGGACCGGCTCTGGGAGGAGCAGGGATGGACCGGCTACGACGGATTCGGCTGGTACCGCGTGCGGTTCCATCTGCCCCGTTCCCTGGCCGCGTCCGCGTTTTTCCAGGACAGCGTGGAAATTTTCCTGGGCCGCATCGACGACACGGACCAGGCTTTTCTGAACGGCAGGCTCATCGGGCAGAACGCGGCGATAATGCCGGACGGTCCGCCCGGTCCGTTCACCGGCAACCGCCAATCCTATGCCTGGGTCCGCCGGTACGTCCTGGCGGCAAACGATCCGCGCCTTTTGTGGGACAAAACCAACACGCTGGCCGTGCGCGTCCACGACCACGGCGGGGGCGGGGGAATGTATTCGGAGACTCCCGCGGTCCGGGTGCGCGCGCTCGCCGATTTCGTCCGGATCGACGGCAGTCAATCGCCTTTTGAGCCGGCGGCAAAGGGCGGCCTGCGAAAGACGGTTTTCCTCAGCAATCTCTCCCCGGACCGGCGGTTCGCCGGAACGATCGACATCCGGGTCGAGCAGTCCGAACCGCGGAAGGTCCTCTTCCACGGCACGAAGCAGGCGGTGCTCGATCCCCTTGCCGGTTTCTCGCAGAGCTTCACTTTTGAAGCTCCTTCCGATGCGCCCGCGACCGTGACCGTGGCCTTCCTGGACGACGCGTCCGGCCAGTCGGTCATCAACCGGTCCGAAGTGCCGTACATCCTGACCCCGCCGCCGCCGGACGAGCCCCGCATCAACGGCGCCCGGGTTTACGGGCAGAGGCCCGGAAAACCTTTCCTGTACCGCATTCCCGCGACCGGAATCAGGCCCATGACATTCGACGCGGAAGGACTCCCGGAAGGCTTGACCCTGGATCGTGACTCCGGGATCATCCGCGGCCGGGTTTCGGCCGAAGGCACGCATGTCGTCCGGCTGCGCGCGAAGAACGCCCTGGGCGAAGCCTCCCGGCCATTTAAAATTGTCATCGGCAACCGCATCCAACTGACGCCGCCCATGGGATGGAATTCCTGGAACTGCTGGGGTCTGGCAGTGGATGACGAGAAGGTCCGCGCCGCCGCCGACCGGTTCATCGAAACCGGACTGGCGGACCATGGATGGACGTACGTGAACATCGACGACGGGTGGGAAAGGGAAGCGCGCCTGCCGGACGGACGTATCGCGGCCAACCGGAAATTCCCGGACATGAAGAAAACGGCGGATCACGTCCATGAACAGGGGCTGAAAATAGGCATCTATTCCTCGCCCGGACCGTTGACCTGCGGCGGCTATCTCGGCTCCTGGGGGCACGAGGAACAGGACGCCCGCACCTGGGCCGCGTGGGGTATCGATTATCTGAAATACGACTGGTGCTCCTACGGCGGCCTGGCGAAGGACGACAGCCGGGAGGAACTCATGAAGCCGTACCGGGTGATGCGCCGCGCCCTGGACCGCCTGGACCGGGACATCGTGTTCAGCCTCTGCCAGTACGGCATGGGAAACGTCTGGGAGTGGGGTGACGAAGTCGGCGGAAACCTCTGGCGCACAACCGGAGACATCACGGACACGTGGAAGAGCATGTCCGGGATCGGGTTCAGCCAGACCGTTCAGGGGCCGTTCGCGGTGCCCGGGGGCTGGAACGACCCGGACATGCTGGTGGTCGGCTGGGTGGGTTGGGGGCCGTCGCTCCGGCCGACGGGACTGACCGCGAGCGAGCAGTACACGCACATCAGCCTGTGGTGCCTGCTGTCCGCTCCCCTGCTGCTGGGATGCGACCTGAACCGGCTGGACGCGTTCACGCTGAACCTGCTCACCAACGACGAAGTGCTGGCCGTGAACCAGGATCCCCTGGGACGCCAGGCCGGCCGCGTCTCGGATTCCGATTCCATCCAGGTCTGGGCCAAGCCGCTGGAGGACGGATCCATGGCAATCGGCTTGTTCAACATGGGCCTTCGGGAGCGGAAGGGTTCGATTTCCTGGGAGCAGTTGTCTGTGCGGGGTCCGCAGCGTGTCCGCGATCTCTGGAGACAGAGGGATCTTGGATTGCACAAGAAGGGATTCAAGACAGGAATACCCGGACATGGTGTTGTTTTAATCCGGATTGAAGACGCGGGAAAAGAAAAATCAAGGCGTGTGATCGTACCCGTAATCGCGGTTATGTTTTTTTATTCCAATGCTTTATTAGGCATGACGGATATGGGCGTGTCAGCCGAGGCATGTCTTTTGCACGAATTAGGATAAAATAAGATTCGCGAATGACCGAAGGATGCGCATGGACATGGACGGGAAAAAAACCGCTTTTAAAACATGCCCTGTCTGCAAAGCCGAGTGGAATACCCGGGATGAATTCCTCTCGGATGCCGACATTCAGCTCGGCGGGTATCAGGTGAATTTCGACAACTGTCACCTGGGCTTTTTCCTCTTCAATCACATGACGTGCAGGAACACGCTGGGAGCGAAGGCCTCCGATTTTCTGGACATGCACGACGGTCCGGTCTATGAAAACCGGCTCGTCGGCACCGGGGACTGCCCGGGCTACTGCCTGCACCAGAGCGAACTCCGGCCCTGCCCGGCCCAGTGCGAATGCGCCTTCGTGCGCGACGTGCTCGACCGGCTGAAGCGCTGGCCGAAACGCGCCCGTAGCGGCCCTTCACCCGGAGCCGCAGAACCCTGATCCGTTTCGCGAGGGCCGCTGTCCGGAACCCGGTTCCAGCGCCGCGGCCCTCAGCCGTTCCGCATCCTCCGGGCCGACACAGTTCCGTTGTCCCGTGTTTTGCCGTTGCCCGCCCGCGTGAAAATGGTTATATTCCCACGGATCGTTTCGCCCATCCCACACCCATTGGAGGTCCTCCCATGCGCCTTCAAATCCGAATCGGAATCCTGATCGCCTGTGTCGCGGTCCTGCACTGCGGCCCCCGGTCCGGGGACGGCGCCGGGCCGGTCCGCCCGGAATCCCTGAAACAGAGGAACGAACGCATGGCCTGGTGGCGGGATGCGCGCTTCGGCCTCTTCATCCACTGGGGCGTGTACTCCGTGCCGGCGGGCGAATACAGGGGCCGGCCCGTGGACGGCATCGGCGAGTGGATCATGAACAACGCCCATATCCCCTGCGCCGAATACCGGCGGTACGCGAAACGGTTCAACCCCGTCCGATACGATCCGGACGCCTGGGTCCGTCTCGCGAAGGAGGCGGGGATGAAGTACATCATCATCACCTCCAAGCACCACGACGGGTTCGCGCTGTTCGACTCGAAGGCGACCGAATGGGACGTGGTCGACGCCACGCCGTACGGAAAGGACCTGCTGAAACCGCTGGCCGAAGCCTGCGGCCGGCACGGCCTGCGCCTCGGGTTCTACCACTCCCAGGCGCAGGACTGGAACCATCCGGGCGGATCCGCCATCGGCGGGCACTGGGACAAGGCGCAGGACGGAGACATGGACGCCTATATCCGCGACATCGCGGTCCCGCAGGTGCGGGAGATCCTTTCCAATTACGGGCCGGTTTCCGTGATCTGGTGGGACACGCCCGAGGGCATGACAAAGGAGCGCGCGGAAGCGTTCCTTCCCCTGCTCGATCTCCAGCCGGGCATCATCCAGAACAACCGGCTGGGAGGCGGATACGAGGGGGACACGGAAACACCCGAGCAGTATGTCCCGGCCACCGGATTCCCCGGCCGTGACTGGGAAACCTGCATGACCATGAACGACACGTGGGGATACAAGAAATCGGATCAGAACTGGAAAAGCGCCCGGACTCTGGTCCGGCAGCTGGTCGAGGCCGCGTCCAAGGGCGGGAATTACCTGCTGAACGTGGGACCGACGTCCGAGGGGCTCATCCCGGAGCCGTCCGTGGAGAGGCTGAAGGCCATCGGCCGCTGGACGCGGGTCAACGGCGAAGCGATTTACGGAACGCAGGCGAGCCCCTTCCGGTCGCTGGAATGGGGCCGGTGCACGCAGAAGTCCGTGCCCGGCGGAACGCGCCTCTATCTGCACGTGTTCGACTGGCCCGCCGATGGAAAACTGACCGTGTCCGGCCTGCGGAACCGGCCGAAGACGGCCTTCCTGCTATCCGATCCGGACCGGTCCGCACTGCCGGTTGAACGGATCGAGGACGCGCTCGTCGTGACACTCCCGTCCGCGGCTCCGGACACGGCGGCTTCCGTCGTGGTCCTGGAAATCCAAGGAAAACCGGAGGTCGTAGAAACGCCGGACATGGCCTCGGATTTCACATCGTTCACCGATTCCCTGGACGTGACGATCGCGCCTCCGGGCCGGGGGTTCGACGTTCGATACACGCTGGACGGGAGCGCTCCGTCCATTTCATCCGCGAAAGTGAAAGGCCCGGTACGGCTCCGGGAGACCACGACGGTTTCGGCGCGCTGTTTCAGGGGCGGCCGGCCGGCGAGCGGCGTGACCCGCCGGACCTATGAAAAAATCGCGCCTGTACCGGCCGTGACGCGGACCGGCGCGGCGCCGGGGCTGGCCGTTTCCCTGTATGAGGGCGAATGGTCCGTGTTGCCGGATTTCAGGAAACTCCGGCCACTCCGGCGCGGGACTGCCGCGGATTTCGACATCGCAGGCCGCCGGACGGACGACAAATTCGGATTCGTGTTCGAGGGATTCGTCCGCGTCCCGGCGACCGGGTTGTACGCGTTCTTCACGGAATCGGACGACGGCAGCCGCCTGCTGATCGGCGAAAAGCCCGTTGTCGTGAACGACGGCCTGCACGGCATGGAGGAGAGGCGGGGGGAGATCGCGCTCGGAGCCGGACTGCATCCCATTCGCGTGGAGTTCTTCGAGAAGACGGGCGAAGAGGGACTGGTCGTGTCCTGGCTCGGGCCGGGTCTGCCCAAGCAGAGGATTCCGGGGGAGGCGCTGTTCCGCTGACGGTGAAGGAAGAAATGGAACACGGATCGGGCGGATGGGACGGATCCGCACGGATCAAGAATGAGAAATGGCGTTTATCATTGATCCGGTTTTACACGATGCCGGACCGGAGACAAACTGGAGGCGACGGATATGCCGTCCGAGTGGATCGTTGAGGAAGTCGAGGGCCTGTACAGCATCATCCGGCTCAAGGTTCTGCGTAAAACCGAAGGCGTGGATTTCGACATTGTCCCGATCCTCCAGCTGAAGACGATCGCGGCCGTGGACCGGGTCATCCACCGGTCCGGCGCGATTTCACCGGGGAGCACGGCCGGCGTGGCGCGTCCCTGGTACATGCATCGGAGCCAGGAGGACCACCTGCTGGTCCTGCACGGCGCCAGGACCGTGGAACTCTGGTCCGCCGGGCAACCGGCGCCGGTCCGGTTCCGCGTCACACCCGAAAGCGTCCGGCGGGAAGGCGGTTCCGCCACCGAAGGGCCGGCCATGCTCGCCTGGCCGGCCGGCGTGTTCCACCGCATCGAGAGCGACCCGGTTCTCGGATCAGCGTCCCTGAATTTCGCAGCGCGGCATGCCGGGTACGACGTGCTCACCAATTTCAGCGTCTATGACCTCGATCCTTCCACCGGATCGCATCGCGTGATCCGCGAAGGCCGCCTCGATCAGCCGGAGGACGTCAACCGGAACTTCTGAATTTGAAAGCGTTGCATCGCCCTTCCGGTCCGGCGTCGCGTTCCCTGACGGCTGAACCGCGATCCCCTTCTCTTCCCACCGTTCACGGACAAGACGCGCCCGAAAATCCCGATCGTAAAAAATCGTGAAACATCGTCACGGCCGTTCCGTATAGGTCTCTGTACCAGGAGACCGACATGGCGACCGTGATCCGACAGATTTTGAGAAACGAACCTGAACACCGCTGGGTGGTTATCACGCTGATGTCCGACCCGGTCCGCCGGTTCCAGCCGTCCGGCGGCTCCGACGACCGTTCACCGGTCATCCCCCTTCATGTCGAATCCCATCGCAGATCATTTCAGGATCATCCCGTTCCATCTGGGAACGAAACCATTGACCCGGACAGGAGGAAACCATGAAAACCGGAAAAATCACTCTGATTCTGGCGGCCGTTCTGCTGGCTGTCGGAGCCGCCTGGGCGGACACGCCCGCCACGGCGGTCGCCTCTCAGGAAAAGGGCATCGGCAAGGTGGAAGGCCTCATCGTCGACGCGCGGACGGGACAGGCCGTCCAGGACGTGTACGTGGCCATCGACGGCTGCCTCAACGCCGCGATGACCAACGAACGCGGCCAGTTTTTCATTCAGGAGGCCCCGGCCGGAACCTGCATGATGAAGGTCGCGAAGCGCGGGTACAAGCCCGTGGAGATGCAGGTGCAGGTGGAGAAGAAGAAAAACAACGTCTTCACCGTGAGAATCAAGGAGGCTCCGAAACCGGCTCCGGTCGAGGAACAGTCCTGAACCGAAGCGCGGATTGAAGCGCCGGGCGCCGCAAAGGTGCCCGGCACTTCCGGAAGATCTCGGGGTAAGGGCGCTCCCACCGCGGGGCGCTCGTCCTGTTGACACGGCATCACCGTCGCCCCGGCTTCGGCCGGGGCTTTTTGACGCGTTTGGGGTGCGACGCGCCGATGAGGCGCATCGCACATCCAGGCGCTTGATTTGAGCGGCGGGCCACAGTATATTAAGACGGAACCAACAGCAGCATTTCACGCAGGGAGCTGAAGGAAGGAGGCATGATGGGTTACGCGGGAGCGGGCGCAAGCGCCGCGGCGGCTCAGGCCGCCATCGCCCAGGCCGTACGGGCCTCGGGCGCGATCGTCCGGGTCAAACCGGAGGCGTTTCTGAAAATTCTGTCGCGTTCGGAAGAGCCGCTGGTCGTCACCGCGCCGGGCGGCGTTTTCAAGAAGCACTTCCAGTACCTGACGGGGTACAAGGGATTGATCTTTCACACCCAGTCTCCGACGCCCCTGTCGTTTTCCATGAGCGTCGAGACCGTGGCCGCGGAGAAGATCTGGATTCCCGCGTAAGGCAATCGCTGTCACGTGGGGTTGTCCAAAAAGGCGATTCACCCGCGCCCTGAGCCCCTCGATCAAGTCGAGGGGTAAACTCCGTCGAAGGGCGCTGAGTGACGGATTAACAGCTCGCCTCGACGGAGTTTATCCTGAGCGGAGCGAAGGGCTCGGCGAGCGGTAATCGTTGAAATTCGACTTTTTGGACAACCCCGCGTCAGGGGCCTGATTCGATCCGCTCCCTGAAATCCCGCAGAAAACCCCGCATCCGTTCCATGGACGCGGCAGGCAGGTCGAAAGGCCGGTAATTTTCCAGGTAATGGGGGATGGGGAGAATCACGAAGCGGTTCGACCAGACCCCGGCCTGACCGGCGCCCTCGAGAGCCGGGGACCAGCGGTCGAACACCCAGACCGGCACGGCGCCGATGTTTTCCACGGACCGTTCGCACGCGCCCGATTCCAGCCATCGCCGCTTGAGGGTGAAGCTGAATATCATGCCGCCGTCCCGGTTCGGCGTCCGCTGATTGGAGATGAAGTTCCCGAGCGAATACACGGCCAGCCGGTCGGCCGTGCGGCCCCTCCGGTCCGTCCGCCGTGTTTTTTCCCACCGCTGCAGCACGTGCGGGTGCCCCCCGAGCACCACGTCCGCTCCCTCGTCGAAAAGGAAATCGGTCCACCGGATCTGGCTGGAGTCAGGCTCAGTCCTGTATTCGGTCCCGAAGTGCAGGATGGCCAGTATGAAATCCGGATCCGCGGCCGCGGCGAAACGCATGTCCGACGCGATGACCGCGGAATCCAGCACGGACACGACGCACCCGGCCGGAATCCGTCCGTTGGTGCCGTAGGTGTAGGCGACAAAGGCGAGCCGCATGCCGCGGCATTCGACGAATTGCACGCCGTTCCGGATGTAATCCGAAGAGTCGCGGTATGTGCCGACATGCCGGACGCCCAGGCTGTCCAGCACGTCCAGCGTGCGGATCATGGCGTCACGGCCCTTGTCCGGACTGTGGTTGTTGGCCGTGTTGAGCAAGTCGAGGCCGGCTTCCTTCAGGCTGCGCGCCAGGGCGTCCGGCGCGCCGAAGGAGGGGTAGCCGGAGTAGCGGTCCTTCCGTCCGGGGAGCGTGGTCTCGAGATTGCCCGCCGTGACGTCCGCCTCGGAGAGAAGGTCCTGCACGTAGCGGAACACCGGCCCGAAATCGTACACGCCGCGGGTTTCGTCCCAGGCCGCCTGAAGCTGGCCGTCGTGCGCGATGATGTCGCCGACCGCGGCCACGGTGACGCTGTCCGCGTCTCCGCCGCCGCCGAACCATTGGCCGGCGAGCGGGGCCGCGGCCAGCAATGCGGCGCAGGCTGTCCGTCGAAAGAGTCGCATTTCCGCTAATTTAAGACATCCGGCCGACGGAAGCAAGGGCGGACCCGTCTGAGGCCACACCTTCCGAGGATGTCGTCTTCAACCTTCGGGAGGTCAGTGCTTGACACCTGTCCGGTTTTTCCGTATTTTATTTCAAGAGGGATTTCCCCAATTTTAAAGACTGCAGCCCGGACCTCCCGGATTCACAGGAGCCCGCGTGAACGCGCAAGCCGGCATGGTTTTTTCCGATATCCGCCTGCTGACCGAAGCGGACCTCCCGTCCGTTCTGGACGTCCAGCGGGAGTCCTACGACGACGCTCTGATCGAGGACGAGGCGGTTTTCCTCGAGCGGCTCCGGGTCTTTCCGGCCGGGATGCTCGGCGCGTTTTCCGGGGACGGCCTGGCAGGATACGCGGTCTGCCATCCCTGGAGTTACGGCAGGACCGTGCCCCTGAACACATCCAGCCTGACGCTCCCGGATAACTCCGACTGCCTGTACATACACGACGTGGCCGTGCGCCCGTTTTTTCGCGGCGGCCATGTCGGGGGGTGGCTCGTCGCGGCCGCGATGGAGGTGGGCATTGTCGCCGGACTCCGGCGGTTCACCCTGACCGCGGTTCAGTCGTCCGAGGGCTTCTGGGAACGGTTCGGGTTCCGTCCCTCGGAACGCA
>JAUCQC010000150.1 GCA_030372965.1 bacterium | reverse complement strand
TTCGGAACTCGTCGGCAGCGTCAGATGTGTATAAGAGACAGGGTCCCTGCCGATCGCGTCCGAAAGGCCGCGGTTCTTCCGGTCGAGCAGGCCGGCGTTCTCGATGAGTTTTTTCCGCAGGTCGTCCGGCACGCCCCCGAGGGTTTGCAGAATCCGGCCCTGCTGGATCATCCCGAGAAGCGCCCGCGCCTTGGCCATCTCCGCGTACCGGAATGCCTCCGCGTCGTGCCCCGCCGAAGGGCGACGGCCGTGCATCCGGCACAGCAGGCGGATGATTTCCTCATAGGCGCCGTACTGGTCGTCCATGAAACTCGTCTGCAGGTTTTCCGTGTCGAGCACTTCCCGGACGCCTTCGATCGTCTCCACCGCGGCCCGGGCATGCTTCAACGCTTCTCCGGTCCGTCCGAGACTCTCACAGGCGGACGCGATCCCGAGGTGCGCCTTCCAGGCGATGTCCGGCTCGGCCATCCGGCGGTTCGTTTCGAGCGCCTTCCGGTGGAACGACAGGGCCGTCGCGGCGTCTCCCCTGGCCGCGTTCAGCAGGCCGAGGCCGTGGTACTGGTTCGCCTCGCATCGCCGGTCGCCCACAGACCGGGCCAGGCGCAGGGAACGGTGGATATGGATATCCGCGTTCAGGAAATCCCCGGCCGAGAGGCACAGGTCGCCGAGGTTGCCCAGGAAATCGGCTTCGGTCTTGCGGTTTCCCACCTGCCGCTCGATTTCCACGGCCTTCCGGTAACTGGCGATGGCTTCCGCCGTCCTGCCCATCTGCTGGTAAATCCCGCCGATGTTGCCGAGGTGCCTGCCCTCGCCCGGCTTGTCCCCGGTCTCCACCGCGATTTTCAGCGCCTGCCGATAGTATTCCAGCGCCTGGTCGTCGTCCCCCAGTTCGTCGTACACGATGGCCATGTTCCCCAGGTAGATGCCCTCCTGCAGGCGGTTTCCCGAGGCGCGCACGCCGTCCAGCGCTTCGCTGTAACACGCGAGCGCGGCCGAGTACCGGCCCCGGTTCCAATGCACGAGCCCCAGGTTTTCGAGGCACATGTGCGAAACGGCCCGGTTGCCGATCGCGTCGGCTTTGCGCTTCGCTTCGTTCAGGTACGATTCCGCCCGGTCCAGGTCGCCCAGGCTGTCTCTTATACACATCTGACGCTGCCGACGAGTTCCGAA
>JAUCQC010000149.1 GCA_030372965.1 bacterium | reverse complement strand
GTCAGATGTGTATAAGAGACAGCCTCGGCGCCCGGCTCCGAAGCCGCCGGCCGCCGGCCGCCGGACAAAGGCGGACGGAAAACGCACCGGCTCCGGCGGAAAGCGCGGACGATGAGCTCTCCCTCCGTCCGGTCCGTGTCTCAGCGCGACCCCCATCACCTCCGGTCCGTGGGGTATCTCGCCCTGACCGCGGCGCTGTGGAGCTTCGGCGGTGTCCTGATCAAATGGGTGGACTGGAACCCCATCGCCATCGCGGCCTGCCGCAGCTGGATCGCCCTTCCCCTGCTCTTTCTGGCCGCGGGCAAAGGGCACATCGACCATTCGAAGACGCAGTGGGCCGGGGCCGTGGCGTATGCCTGCACCGTGCTGCTGTTCGTCAGCGCGAACAAACTGACCACGGCCGCGAATGCCATCCTGCTCCAGTACACGGCCCCGGTGTACGTCGCGATTCTCGGGCACTTTCTCCTGCGCGAACGCGTCGACCGGACCGACGGCCTGGCCGTGGTTCTTGTTCTGGCCGGCATGTCGCTTTTCTTCCTGGACAGACTCAGCGCGGCGAACACCCTGGGGAACGGTGTCGCGGTGCTGAGCGGCGTGGCCTTCGCCTGGCTCGTGGTGCTGATGCGGAAGCAGAAGCGGGGATCGCCTCTCGGTTCGGTCGTGCTGGGCAACCTGATCACAGGCATCGCCGGCATTCCCTTCATGCTCCATCCGCCACGGGACGCGTCGAGCTGGACCGGCCTTCTGCTGCTCGGCGTCTTCCAGATCGGCTTCTCCTACCTGTTCTACGCGAAAGCCATACGCCACGTCTCCGCGTTGGAGGGGATTCTGGTCCCCGTGATCGAACCGATACTCAACCCGATCTGGGCGTTCCTGTTCATTGGTGAAAGACCCGGACACTGGGCCTTCATCGGCGGGGTGATCGTCATCGCCACCGTGGTCCTCAGATCCGTTCATTCCCTCCGCTCCAGCAGGGAAGCCGGCCCCCCGGCTCAGGGCGCCGCGTAACCCGGGAAGGTTGCGCCAGCGGCATGCCGCGTGCGGAAGAATCGCCCTGCGGCCTGCAGCCGCGAGCCGTTTCCCGGACCGGCATACCCCGATTTTTCCCTTGATTTATGAGTCGTAAATGAGTATTTTTTAGAGACTCGATGACGGCCGGACGGGCCGTCTCCACTCGCACCCTGGATCGGAGGATGGTATGGGCAAGGACCGGGACATCAAGAGCAAGGAAACCAAGAAAAAAGCGAGTAAGTCCCTGAAGGAGAAGCGCGAAGCGAAAAAGGCGAAAAAAGCGGCCAAGTCGATGTAGTCCTGCGCCAAACGCGTATTCCGTCCGTATTCCAGATCGTTGGCCGGATGGCGCGGCCAACGATCAATTTTTTATACTTCAATCGCCTGACCCGGGGCGCCGCCAGTCGATCGGGAAAAGGAGTCTTTTTTGGCAGTGGAAATCATGGACAAAATCGTTTCCCTGTGCAAGAGAAGGGGATTCATTTTTCAGTCGAGCGAAATATACGGCGGCATCAACGCCTGCTACGATTACGGCCCGCTCGGCGTGGAGCTCAAGCGCAACGTGAAGGAACAGTGGTGGCGGGCCATGGTCGTCGAGAACGAGGACATTGTGGGTCTCGACGCCGCCATTCTCATGCATCCGCGCGTCTGGGAGGCGTCGGGGCACGTCGCCGGGTTCACGGATCCGCTGGTCGACTGCCGCCAGTGCAAACAGCGCTTCCGGCAGGACGAGATCGACCCCAAAAAATGGGAAAAACGGCAGTGCCCCGCGTGCGGCAACCCGAACGTCCTGACCGACGCCCGCCAGTTCAATCTCATGTTCAAGACGCACATGGGTCCCGTTGAAGAGGACGCCACCGTCGTCTACCTCCGGCCCGAGACGGCGCAGGGCATTTACGTCAACTACAAGAACGTGATGGATTCGTCGCGCAAGAAGGTCCCGTTCGGCATCGCCCAGATCGGCAAGGCGTTCCGGAACGAGATCACGCCGGGGAATTTCATTTTCCGGACCCGTGAATTCGAACAGATGGAAATGCAGTATTTTGTCAAGCCGGGGACGGACGAGGAAGTCTGGAAGGCGTGGAAGGACCGGCGCATGGCCTGGTACAAGCGCATCGGCATTCACCCGGAGAAGCTCCGGTTCCGGCAGCACGGACCCGACGAACTCGCGCATTACGCCAAGGCGGCCATGGATGTCGAGTACGAATACCCGATCGGCTGGAAGGAGCTGGAGGGCATTCACAACCGGACGGATTTCGACCTGTCCCGGCACCAGCAGTTCTCGGGCAAGGACCTGTCGTATTTCGACGACGCGACCCGCGAGCGCTTCGTCCCGTACATCATCGAGACATCGGCCGGATGCGACCGCACCGTGCTGACCTGCCTCATCGACGCCTACGAGGAGCAGAAGCTCGAGAACGACACCCGGACGGTGCTGCACCTCGACCCGAAGCTCGCGCCGGTCAAGGCCGCCGTGTTCCCGCTGGTGAACCGCGACGGCATGCCGGAACTCGCGCGGAAAATCATGGACGATCTGCGGGGCGAGTTCATCGCCTTTTATGACGACTCAGGCGCCGTGGGACGGCGGTACCGCCGTCAGGACGAGGCCGGTACGCCTTTCTGCGTCACGGTGGACTCGCAGACTTTGCAGGACGAAACCGTCACGGTCCGCGACCGCGACTCCATGGTCCAGGACCGGGTGGCCGTGCGCGGCCTGGTTCCGGAACTGAGGAAGCGGATCTGGGGGAAATGATGAACCGGTTCCGCCTCCCGATTCGGCCGGAGGCGGCCGGGATGCGTTTCACAGTAACCCAATTATTTCGAGAGGAGGTACCCATGGCTCAGGGAAGAGGCACCGTGAACAAAGTCATTCTGTTGGGACGACTCGGGGCCGACCCGCAGCTGAAGTACACTCCTTCCGGACGGGCAACCGTGAACTTCAACTTGGCGACGAATCAGGTCTGGAAGGACCAGGAAGGCAAACAGCAGGAGAAAACGGACTGGTCCCGGGTCGTGGCCTGGGGCAAGCTCGCGGAGATCATGGGCGAGTACCTGAAAAAGGGCAGTCTGGTTTACCTGGAGGGCCGCCTCCAGACCCGGTCGTACGAGGACTCCAGCGGCGTCAAAAAATTCATCACCGAAGTCGTGGCCCAGGAAATGGAAATGCTGGGCGGCGGAAAGCGTGGAGAGTTCTCGGGTCCCGAGGGCGGCCCGGAAGCGCCTCCCGCGGCTGAAGGAGTGCCGGATCCGTCCGACGTGTCCGACCTTCCGTTCTGACGGACCGGGATGAAACCCCTTTCCGAAAAAACGATCGATCAATTGGCGCGGGCCGCTTCCTGTCTCTTATACACATCTGACGCTGCCGACGAGTTCCGAACGGTG
>JAUCQC010000148.1 GCA_030372965.1 bacterium | reverse complement strand
AGTATACACCGCTGATGTCGTCCACCACCGACACGAACGCGCTCCCCATCCCGACGCCCCGCGCGCCCTGGTCGATGTTCAGAAACGCCGCGGACGTCGTACCCGCCTTCGTCACCTCGCGGCCCTGCGCCGGGAAGGACGCCAACAGCGCCAGCCCTATCAGTAAGAGCTTCTTCATTAGAAGTCTCCTTTATCGCTTGTCAAGCCCGAACTCCCGTTCCGAGTTCCGGGTTCCGGGTTCCAAGTCGTTGTTCTGTTTTCGACCCGGAACACGGAACCCTGAACCCGGAACCGTTATTTGACGATCGCGAACTTCCCGATCTTCTGCCCGGTCTTCCCGGCGTCGACGTGGAAGATGTACACTCCTTAGGCGATGTCTAGATTGTCCTTCGTCTGCATGTCCCAGATCTCGGTGCCGTCGGAGATGGCGGACGTGTTGTGCTCGAGCGTCCGGACCAGCTGGCCCCGCACGTTGAAGATCTTGATCGTGCACACCGCAGGCAGGTGGGTGAAGTGAATCTCCCTCGGCCCGCGGCCGTTCGCGTACGGATTCTGGGGTTCCCAGGAGTTGGCCACCACGTACGGATTCGGCACGACCTGGATGCGGCCCATCGCGTCCTTCGCGGCATCCCCGTCGATCGATTCGCTCTTCATGGTGAATTCGAAGACGTCATGGGCCAGGAAAGGCTTGGCGAGCCGGACGCGCAGGGTGTCCCCTTCCGACGGGTTCGTCCGGGCCGAATCGTCCGGGCTGACCGCGAGCTTGACGACCCAGCTCGGCAGGAGGACGCCGTCCGGATCCGGGTTCAGCACCGTGATCTCGTCCGAAGAGTTTTTCACGGTGTATCCGCTGAAAATCCCGTCGTTCCCGTCCGCTTCGTAGAAGCCGAACGGCATGCGCTCGTGCGTTTCCGCGTCCAGCACCGTGAAATTGACCGGTTTCCCGGCCAGGTCCCGCCCCCTTCTGAAGAACGTCCGGGAGGAATCGAAGCCGGCGAATCCGCCGAACACCACGTCGAAGTCACGGGCCAGCGGCCCTTCCTTCTCATCCCGGTAGGCGTAGGGCGTCACCGCGAACGCGTAGAGCCCCTCGCGGCTCCACCCGCTGAGGGACGAATCGACCGCCAGGGAAGCCTCGTTCCGGAGCGTGAGCTCGAAGCCGTCGATCACGGGAAGCGTCATCTCCAGCCCCGTCCAGTCCTCGGGGCCGAACACGACGGACCCGGCCGTGACATCCGTGAGCGTCACCCGCTTCGTGTACAGCGTGTCGGCGAAGCTTTTGACCACCTTCAGGCTTTCCTCGAAGGCGATGCGGTAGAGGTGACCGCCCTTGACGAGCGAGGGATCGATCACCCGCATGCCGACGGTGCCGCTCGTCGTCCCGCCCGGCAGCAGACGCACGAGGTCCGGTCCGCTGGCCTGATATCCGGCGGACGGCGCCTCGGGCCGGACGATGGCCACGTTCTTGCCCTTGTCGATCGCGCCGTCCTGGGAGATGGAGATGTATTTCGAGCATTCCGTCGGCGCGACGCCCAGGGAATCGGATCCGCTATCGTACGATGTCACGGCGTAATAGTATTTCTGGCCGTTCCGGACCGATTCATCCGTCCAGACGTGCTGGAGGCCGGTGTCCTCGCCCAGCCAGAAGTGGACCCCGCGGACGTGCACTCCCGAAAATCCCGCGATGCCGTCGTCCAGGTCGAACTGGGCGACCGGCTTCCGGTACGACGAGGATCCGAATCCGTCCGTGATCGACGTCATGTCGTTGAATCCGGGATCCGTGGACCGGTAGATCCGGTAGCCCTGGAAATCCTTTCCCGTGATGGGGTCGATCGAACCTTCCGCCACGTCATCCCAGTACAGCGTCACCCGTCCGTCCCCGGCCACGGCGGTGACGGTCGGAATGTACGGCGCCTTTGAGAAATTGTAGTTTTCGTCGTAGGTTTTCTGCGCGTAATGCTTGTTCCGGTACAGGTCATCCAGGCTGCTGGAGAACACCACGCCGATGGAGAACCGCTCGGTCTGCGCGACCTTGAGCGGAAAATACCCGGAACCGACGAGGATGTCGGTGTCGCCGATCTGCCCGATGGCGTTCAGGTATCCGGGGGCGATGGCGGCCCAGAGTTTTTCGTCGTCAGACAGCGGGTACAGCGTCCAGGGCGTGTAGATGTTGAAGGCCGTGAGTCCGATCTGGTCGGATTCGCTGATGTCGGTGACGTCCATGTGGGGTTCGCCGGGGAGAAGCGTTCCCCTTCCGGACGTGGGGACGCCGTCGTTTTCGCCGGCGTCGCCGGACCGCGCGACGCCGTCCATGCCCACGTCATCCGTGAGGATGTCCCAGTCGCCGTCGTTGTCGACGCCGTCGTCGCGCCGCTCGTCGATGAGGCTGTTGGCGCCTCCCTCGCCCGTGAAGTAGTCGATGTATTTCAGCCCCTCGTACAGGAACCGGACGACGGCGGCGTCGCCCTCGCCGAACGTGGAGCCGTTGTTCTCGTCGATGATGCCGTTGAGGTTGTCGTCGAACAGGTTGTTCGGCGTCTCGACGAGATCCCCGCCCGCGTCGATGTGAACGATCCGTCCCTGGAACGGGATGTCCAGGCCCGCGGCGGGCATGGGCACGACGGACCGGACGAACGTGGCGTAGTCGACCACAATCACGTTGTCGCCGGTTTGGACCGGTCGCGGGTCGAACAGACCCTGCGTGATGACCGGACCGGGTCCGTTCATCCCGTCCCCGTCGTTGTCGATGCCGTCATAGGGGTTGCCCGGACTCTCGAAGAAAGCCTGGCCCAGGAATCCCACGTTCCATCCGCCGTACCCGAGGTTGTCCTGGTCGAGGTGGTAGCCGATCTCCATCTCGAGGTCGTAGGCGCCGCCGTCGTCCGAACCCTCGCTTCCCCCCCCGGTCGCCGTGTTGCCCATGATCGGCCCGGACATGATGCCGAAATTCATCTTGGTCAGGTCCCTGGTGCCGATGTTCTTTACGTCGTACAGGAGGAACAGAATGTCCTCCACCAGGACGTTGGACCACTGGAATCCACGCACCAGCGCGCGAAGCCCCAGACCGCGCCGGTTCACATCCGTGGAATCGGGATAATAGGAGAATTCCCGGTTGTTGTAGTCATCCATGTAATACATGCTTTCCTGGTCCGCGTTCATCACGCCCTTGCCGAAATACCCGTTCCAGGAGCCCGGCCACCCCGGGTCCAGGGCGTCCTCGGTCTTGTCGGGCCAGCTGGACGGCCAGGACCAGTCCCAATGGCTCATGGCGATCCGGGCTTTGGCGCTTTTTTCCGGCGGCGGCTGGGGATTGTGGAACCCCGGAAGCGGCGTCATGGAATACCATTCGCCGTTGGGGCCCGAATCGCCCGAGTCGGCGTTGTTGGAGTTGCCGGCCGTGCATCCGTTCCCCTCGGAAATGATGTGGATGGTGCTGCCTTCGTCGTTCTTGACCTCGGCCCCGACGAACATGATCTGCTGGTTGATGTAGACGTGGCCCGAATTGATCGGCCATTCGCCGCCGATGTCGGTGACGGCCACGTACCGCTTGCCGAGCAGTCCGTCATTGTAGAAGCTGGCCTTGATCTGGTTGCCCGAGTGCAGGCCGCTGACGCTGTTGTCCTCGTCTCCGTGCAGCCGGGCCATGGCATCCTGAGCGACGGCCCGGACGGCGACGCCCAGAAAGAGGGCCGCGATCCAGCCGATGGTGGTCTTTTTCATGTCGTGCTCCTTATCCGCGGACGATTAGAATTCAACCGTGAATCCGGCCTGGACCTGCCTCGGGGCGATGAACCAGGTCGGCTGGCGCAGGAAATCCTCCACCGTTCCCACCCGCGCCGCGTCGACCGGAATGGTCTTCGGATCGATATTGGCGCTGTAACGGGCCGAACCGGTCTCGGTGTAGACGTAGGTTTCGCCCTTCTGGTCGAACAGATTGTACACGGTGACCAGGAATCCGACGTTCGCGGCCCCGACGCTGAACCGCTTGTGGAGCATCAGGTCAAACTGGCTGGTGTTCGGAAGGCGGCCGCTGTTGTCCCGGAGGCCGCTGTAGGTGGACTCGCCGACGAACGATCCGCTCGCGTACGACGGCGTGTAGGGGCGCCCCGACCTCAGTTTGTACTGGAGGGTGGCGATCCAGCCCGCGAATCCGGTCGTCGCCGTGCCCGTGAGCGTGTGACGCTGGTCCCAGTTCAGGGGGATCATCGCCAGCCGGGGTTCCTGCAGGTTTTGAAGCGCGTTGAAAGCGTCCGTGGGGTTGGAATAGGTCCCCTCCGCGATCTGGAAGGCGTACGCGACTCCGGCCCCGAAGTGCCCCTGGAACCGCCTGTCCAAATTCAGCGTCAGGCCGTACACGTTCGCGTAATCCTTGTTCTCGTACAGCGCGTAGGACACGCTGGGTTTCAGCGTCTCGATCACGGGCCCCGTGCCCACCCAGTCCCGGATGTCCTTGTAGAAAAGGGTCATGTCGAGGGCGACCTGATCGGACATCTGCTGCTGAAATCCGATCTCATACTCCACGGTTTTCTGGGGATTCAGGCCGGCGTTGCCGAGTATGTTCCGCCCGCCGCCGACGATCAGCTTGAAGTCGGGATTCGCGTACAGGTACTGGAATTCGGGGATCTGGAAGAAGTGCCCGTAGGAAAAATGGATCACGCCCCGGTCCGTGATCGGGTAGGCGACGCCGAGCCTGGGGGAAAGGTGGGTTTTCGCGCCCACCTTCTTCTGCATGAAGGCCCGCCGCTGGTCGGGCGTGTACTCCACGAGCGAATCGGCCGCGGGATTCACGTAGAGGAACTTGTCCTGAAACGGCGTGTAGATGCTGGGATCCCTCGGATCGGCAGGCATCGAGGCGTTGGCGTCGAAGGCGTCGAACCGGAGCCCGATGTTCACGATCATGTCCTTCAATTCGATCTTGTCCTGGATGTAGGCCGAAAATTCGCGCGGCTGGCGCGTGTACAGATCGTGATAGATGTTGGACGACGGCGGCACCCAGGGCTGATAGGGCACGATGGGTTCGTCCTTGCCCTCCTTCCGCGCCGGCTGAAGGGTGTAATTGTCGTACTTCAGCTCGTGCAGCCGCATTTCGAAACCGGCCTTGAACTGATGGATGGGATTGAGCTGGCTGGTCAGATCGATCTTGGCGATCCAGTACGACGTGGTCCGGTTCGACCGGCCGCCCTGGGTGCCCGCGCGCCAGTAGCTGTAGGACGCGGGATCCCTCAGCGAATCGGGGTGCACATACCCCTTGCGGGTTCCGGCATCGGGGATGTAGGTGAACGACCGGCCCTCGACCTTGAGGGCCTCGAGCGCCGAGTCGGCCGCGGCCGTGTTGAGATCGAACGGCAGAATCTCCGCCGGCTGGGTTTCATTGCCCATCACGTAGATGCGGTACGTCGGAACCAGGCTCGGGTTTTCGTAGAGATAGCTGCGATAGCTGTTCAGCACGCGGGAAACACGGGCCTCGTAGAAGGTTTTGGAGGACAGCACATGGTTCCACGAGAACAGGTGGGTGCTCCCCCAGCCTTTCCCCCCGGCGGTCCCGTCGGGATTGTACTTGAAGGCGTGATTGTAGTAGTGTTCGGAACGGTTCCGGTTGAGGAACAGGCTGTAACTGGCCTTGATCCCCGAACTCAACCGGTAGCTCAGCTTGGCCATGCCGGAGGAGGATTCGTACGGGCTGAGCGGGACAAGCGCGCTGTCGCCGCGGAGCCCCTGGGGGGTGAACCAGCGGCGGCCGTAGAGGTACCCCTCCTGCGAGAAATAGCGCCCGTTCACGAGCAGGGACAGCTTCCCGCCGGTGAGCGGAACCGGTCCGCTCAGGTTGAGCTCCGCGTTCATCGTCGGGTTGAAATTCCGGAGCGGATTCTCGAGGCGCTCCACCGCTTCCGTCTTCTGTTCCGCCGCGTTCCATCGCGACCCGACTCCCTTGAGCACGGAATACACCTTGTCGCCGCTCAGGTAATCGCCGGAGTAGACGTTCAGCTGTCCCTCCCATTTCGGACCGCCCTCCTTGGTGATCAGGTTGACGATGCCGGACATGGCGTTTCCGTATTCGGCGTTGAACGTTCCGCTCACCACCTGCATCTCCTGAACCGCGGACCGCTCGACCGTGACGGCGTTTCCGCCGCCGAACACCTCGTTGGTGGCGACGCCGTCCACCCAGTAGGACACCTCCCCCGCCCGGCCGCCGCGGATGTGGAAATCGTTTCCGCTCCGCACGACTCCGGCCTGCAGTTCCAGGACGTCGTTCATGCTCTGAACCGGGAGATTCCTGATTTCGTCGCTGCTCACGGAGACGAGCGACGACGTCTTGTCCATCTGGACCAGCGGTTTCTCCGCCGTGATGGTCACGGTCTCGCCCGACTCGAGCGTGGTGGGTTGAAGCGCCGCGTCGAGCGCGGTCGTGAGGTCCGCGGAGACCCGGACATTCTGGACGATCATCGTCCGGTATCCGATCATGCTGGCCTTGATCCGGTAAACGCCTGGCGGGACGTTCAGTATGGCGAAACGTCCATTCAGGTCGGCCACGGCTCCGATCGCGGTGCCTTCGATCATCACATTCGCTCCGGGAAGCCCGGCTCGGCTGCCTGCGTCCGCGACAACACCGGAGATCTTGCCCGTGTTGCCTGCGAATGCCATGGTCGCCGCAAAAACCAGGCATAGACCGCTCCACTGGAGACGATCCAGAAATCCTTTCGCCCGCATGACTGCCTCCTTACAAAAATTAAACGCCAAAGTAACGGATTACTTAAACGCTGATAAAATATTAAATACTTTTCCATCCCCTGTTACGGGATTTATCGGTCGATCAAAATGAATTTCCGGGAATTATGGATGATGCATCCGGTAATAAAATAAAACAAGCAAATCACAAAAGAAAGCCAAAGTTCGCAATTCTTTAACCAATTTGCGCAGCCTGGTCGGAACCCCGCTTCCGGACCTTCAGCCGCCCGATGGACCCTTTTCAGCCGACCCGGGATACGGCATCCGGACCCAACCGTCGGCCCAGCGTTCCGGCGATGCCATCCAATTCTCCGTGACTTTCACGTTGCGCGACAAACGGACCGTTCCACGCGGCCGCCAGCGCGGGATCGAACCGCCCCGCGGCCAGCGCGATTCCGTTCCAGTTTCCGGCTTTGACGTTGAGTCCGTCGATCAGCACCCGGTCCGCGTGCTTCTCCAGAACCGGCAGCAAAGTGTCCAGCGACCGGAGGGTCAATCCGGGCAGAACCGGGGCGATGAACACCCAGGTGGCGATGCCCGCGTCATGCAGGACCGTGAGCGCGTCGATGCGGGCGGACACCGGTGGGGCGGCCGGCTCGAAAGCCCTGCGCACGGCCTCGTCCGAGGTGTTGACGCTGAAACCGACCTCGATCCGGCCCTTCCCGAACCGTTTCAGGATGTCGAGGTCGCGGAGCACCAGCCCGGATTTGGTAAGTATGGAAACCGTGAAATCGGAATCCTCGAGCCGGCCCAGTATTTCTCGCGTCAGACCGTACTTCTTTTCAGCGGCCTGATAGGGATCGGTGACCGTGGAAAGAGAAACCAGGCCTGGAGGCCGTTTCCGGATTTCCTTTTCGAGCACGGCGGCCGCGTTGATCTTGACATCGCAGAAAGTCCCCCACTCCATGCCGTGCGGCGTGTGTCTGGCCATGAACCGGGCGTAGCAATAGGAGCAGGCGTGCAGACAGCCCGTGTACGGATTGACCGAATAGTCGATCCCCGGGATGCCGGACTTGTTCAGGAGCGATTTGCATGTGATTTCACGGATGACGGGCATGCGGATAAAATAGGGAATGTCCGGATGAATGTCAAGGCGGCCGGCCGGACCCCATGGTGTTGTCCAAAAAGCCGAATATCAACGATTACCGCTCGCCGAGCGGAGTCGAGGCGAGCTGTAAATCCGTCTTCTAACGCCCTTCGACTTCGCTCAGGGCGCGGGTGAATCGACTTTTTGGACAACCCCATTCATGATCGACCCCGCGGTCGGAGGAAGCCGGTCCGGACCGGCAGGACCGGTCTTCTACAAATGTAAAATATTGCTTGACTTTCTTCTACGAATGTAGTAGATTCTTTACGGTTGTAGAAAAAAGGAGAATGGGCATGAAACTATCCGAAGCCGAATGGCAGATCATGAACGCCCTGTGGAGGAAGAATCCGGCCACGGCCAGGGAAATCATGGATTCCCTGAACGGAGACGTCCGGTGGGCGTACACCACGGTCAAGACCATGCTGACCCGCCTGGCCGCCAAAAAGGCGGTGGCCGAAACCAAACGGGGGAACACCAGTTTCTACACGCCGCTGGTGGATCAGCGCAACGCGCGCAGAAATGCCCTGCAGAACGTCGTCGACCGCGTGCTGGACGGCGCCGTTGCTCCGCTGATGAGTTTTCTCATAGAGGACCGAAAACTTTCGGACCGCGAACGCAAGGAACTGATCCGCATGCTCCGCGACGCGGACAGGAAAGGGGAATCCGATGGCCGCGACACTCAATAACTGGGCGGGAATCTGGTGGGCCTGGATGGCGCCGATGTTCTGGCAGGTCAGTCTGCTCATCGTCCTGATCGGCGTTCTGGACTGGGCCGGCCGGCGCTGGGTGTGGCCGCAGGTGCGGTACGCGGTGTGGCTGCTGGTGCTGTTGAAACTGGTGCTTCCCCCGTCGCTCGCCTCGCCCGTCAGCTTGTTGTCCCGTGTCGAGCCGGGGTTCCGATCCGCGGTGACCGGAACCTCGGTTGAAAAACTCGTGCCTCCCGCTTCATCCGCACGGCAGGAACCGGAAGCCTCGCGACAGCCGGACCGGATGCCTCGCTCCGGCGCGTTCGGAGCATCACCTGTCCCGGCAGGGGACACCGCGGCCGCGGGCCTGACCGCGAAAACCCGGATCTTTCTCGTCTGGATCGGCGGCATGGCCGTGTTCGCCTTCCTGCTGATTCTGAAAATGGCGCGCCTGAGACGCTGGCACCGCCTGCATCGGAACGATCGCATCCCGGACTGGTTCTACCGGATGCTGGTCGAAACCGCGAACACGCTAAAGCTGGGACGCGTCCCGGCCATTGTCTTCGCGCCGGACGCGGCCACGCCCGCGGTGTACGGCATGTTCAGGCCCGTGCTCCTGCTTCCGTCGGGCTATCTGAAAAATCTGTCGCGCGACGAGGCCCGTCACGTGCTTCTGCACGAGCTCAGCCATCTCAAGCGCGGCGACCTGTGGATGCACGGTCTCTACCTGGTCCTACACGT
>JAUCQC010000147.1 GCA_030372965.1 bacterium | reverse complement strand
CACCGTTCGGAACTCGTCGGCAGCGTCAGATGTGTATAAGAGACAGGAAAAGGCGTATCGTCTCTGAAATTCTGGTCAAGCGGGGCTTGATGACGGCCGCGGAGAAAGCGGCCCTGAACGCGGACATGGAAAATCCCGGCCGGGCCCGCTCCGGCCTGGATGCGGCGCCGCCCGACACGGTTCCGTCCGCCGTCGCGGCAGCGGTCACGGACACGGTGCCCCCGGCCGCGGTCGCGGATACGACTATTTAAAAGTTCAAAGTTTAAAGTTCAAAGTTCAAAGAAAGAATTGATTTGTTTCGCTTTGAACAATGAAAAATGCACTTTGAACCTTGAACTTTAAACTTTGAACTCGATTAAAAGGAGGTTCCGGTTATGAAGAAAATGTTCCAGGAATTCCGCGAATTCGCCATGCGCGGAAACGTCATGGACATGGCCGTGGGCATCATCATCGGCGCCGCGTTCGGCAAGATCGTCTCCACGTTCGTGGCCAACGTGCTCATGCCGCCCATCGGACTCCTGCTGGGCCATGTGAATTTTTCCGAGCTGTCGATCGTTCTGAAACGCGCCGCGGACGGAACCCCGGCCGTGTCGATGCAGTACGGACTTTTTCTCCAGGCCCTGGTGGACTTCATTCTGATCGCGCTGGCGGTTTTCATGGTCATCAAGGGCATGAATTCCTTCCGCAAGAAACAGGAAGCCGCGCCCGCGCCGCCTCCGGCGCCCAGCGCGCAGGAAACCCTGCTGACCGAGATTCGGGACATTCTGAAGCACAAATAAGGGAGGATCCTTCCGTGAAAGGTCCGCTTGCTGTCATCCTGATACTCACGGCAGCGTCCGCGTCCGCTCAGACGGCGGACGCAGACACGTCGTGGAAGAAAACCGCGGTTCTGAACGTGAACTTCACCCAGGCGCAGTTCGACAACTGGGCGCCGGGCGGGGAGGACGCCTGGTCGTGGCAGTCCGACCTGCTTCCGAAAATCGTGCACGAAAGTTCTTCGGTTCAGTGGATGAACACGGGCAAGTTCTCCTTCGGCCAGGCCAAGGTGGGGGATATGGGATCGCGAAAGTCCGCGGATGAAATCCGGCTCGAAAGCGTCCTGACCTGGAAGGTCGGCACCTGGGTGAACCCGTATGCCGCGGTCACCGGCCTCACCCAGTTCGCCCCGGGATACGCCTACGACGGGGATTCGAAAACCGAGGTGTCCGGTTTTCTGGATCCCGGGTATTTCACCCAGAGCGCGGGCCTGGGCGTTCAGCCGAACCCGCACCTGCGCACACGCTTCGGCGCGGCGCTGAAGGAATCCGTGACCCGCAATCATCCTGCGCCCTACGCGGACGACCCGAAGACGGCCAAGGTCGAGAAGATCAGGGCCGAGCCGGGCGCGGAGTGGGTGACGGACGCGGACTGGAAGCTCCACGACAACATCCTGTTCACGTCCAAGCTGGAGACATTCGCCAATTTCAAGGGCCTGAACGCGGTGGACGTGAACTGGGACAATGTGTTCTCGTCGAAGATTACGAAACTGATCAGCGTGTCCTTCAACGTCCGCGTGACCTATGACCGCGACGTGTCGCGAAAGCGCCAGATCAAGCAGGTGCTCGGCGTCGGTCTGTCGTACACGATTCTGTAGGGGCCGATTTCGCGATTGTTTGAATCAATCATGGAGAAAAATGATGACATTGCGGATTAAAAGGGTTTCTGCGCGGATGCGGGTTCCAATGCTGGCCATCTACATGACGGTTCTGGCTGTTTCCCGCGTCGCGGGCCAGGAAGTGAATGACTGCGTGTTCATCCACCATTCGAGCGGACTGGGTTGGCTCGAGAACGGCCTGGATGCCGGCCTTTCAGGTAAAGCCTACATCGACGAGAGGAACGACATCTATTACGGCACTGCCATCTCACCGGATCCCGGCCGCCCAGCTTCCCTGGGAGGCGTTCCCGGAGATGCCACCGACATGCAACACTGGGTTCGTTGGTTCAACGACTATATAGAAGGAGCCCGAACGCACGGGTGCACGGATGGCTTCAACCGGATCATCCTGTTCAAGAGTTGTTTCCCCTTGAGCAACATCGGGTCCGATGGAACTGAACCTGGAGATCCATTCAGCGGTTCGCTCACAACAACCAACTACAAAGCCATCTACAGACATCCGGATGGTCCCGGTAACGTCTACTCATATGGCGGATACGACTATCAGCCTTTGGAGGACGTTTTCGCCGCGAATCCGGATATCCTGTTCATTCCTGTAACAGCGCCGCCCCTCGTGCCGGATGAAACCAATGAGGCCAATGCACGGCGGGCCAGGTGGTTCAATAATTGGCTTAAAAACGAATGGCTCGCATCCTACCATGCGAAGAATCCCGGGCTCGACAATGTGGCGGTGCTTGATTGGTTCGGATTTTTAGCCTATCCAGACGATCACATTACAAAATCGAACCGATTGACCGATGAATACCGTACGAGCGCCAGCGATTCGCACCCGAATGCGGTTTCCTGCGAGGCCAGCACGGTCGAGTTCATCACGAAGCCGGGGAATTTCCTGGACTCCGCATGGACCGCCTTCTCCACGAACTCGGTGCGCGTCCAGACGTCCTTTTTCCTGCAGTCCGGATACGATCCGGACACGGGCAAACTGTCCACCGGCCTCCGGGACGCGGGTCTCGTGCCACTGCAGTCCCCGTATCCCGAGGATCCGCGCACGGTGAAAGCCGTGCCGGCCGGAGTCGTGGACTGGGTTCTGGCCGAGATCCGGTCCACTGCTGACGGGCCCGCGGTGGACCAGGTCAGCGTGTTCCTGAACGAAGACGGTGAACTGGTTTCGGACCTCGGCACGACTCCGAAGTTCGCGATGGACGCGCCGGACGGGGATTATTATCTGGTGATCCGCCATCGAAATCACCTGCCTGTGATGAGCCGCGACAAAATTCATCTCGTCAAGGGCAATTCGACCCTCTATCCCTTCGCCGACGATCCGACCCGGTACACAGGCGAGAACGCGGCCACGGAGCTTGAGACCGGAGTGTGGGGTCTATGGGCCGGAGACATCAACCGGGACGGCCAGGTGACCACCATGGATTACACGGCCTGGTACAATTCCGCGCGTCTCGGAGAGAGCGGATACCTGGCCACCGACGTGAATCAGGACGGCCAGGTGACGACCGAGGATTACACGCTGTGGTACAACAACGCCAGACTGGGCGCCGCGTCCAGAGTGCCGTAAACACTTCAGACCCCGGGTCCCGTTGTTTTAGGGGTTATCCAAAAATTCGATTCCCCCGCGCCCTGAGCCCCTCGATCTAGTCGAAGGGTAAACTCCGTCGAAGGGCGCTAAGTGACGGATTGACAGCTCGCCTCGACTCCGCTCGGCGAGCGTTAATCGTTGAAAATCGACTTTATGGACAACCCTTTGAAGTAACCCAAGGGTCTGTGTTTCACAAAGGGAACCGAATGGCATTTCGCGCGGGACGGCTGATCGTTTTCACTGCCGTCCTGTTTTTCATCTCCAGGTGCGCGCCCGGCCCTGAATTCGGCCGGGCACCCGCGGAAGGGCCAGCGCCCGAGCCCGAACAGGACGCGTTCGCGTTTGTCGATCCGGGTTCGCAGAGCTTCCGCCTGGTTTCAGCGGCGTTTCAGGATTCCCTGTGCCGCAGGTCGGAACGGACCTGGAGGGCCGTGTGGAAAAGCGGCCGCAGGCCCGTTCCCGTAACCGAGGCGGAATGGGCGTTCCGGCGTTTCGGAAAGCCGGGCTGGTACGGCGAGAACCGCCTGGCCAGACCCGAAGGCTGGCTGACCGCGCTGGAGGCCGACGCCGGGCTCGCGGCATGGCCGAACCGGAACGATTTCGCGGTCACCGTGCGCAGAACGGACCTGCGTCTTCTGCCCACGGACAAGCCGGCGTTCGAGGATTTCAGCTCCGCGGGCGGCGGGTACCCGTTCGACATGGTCCAGCAGACCGCCGTTCCTCCGGCAACGCCCCTGCGCGTGCTCCATTCTTCCGTGTACGGGGACTGGCTCTACGTCGAATCTCCCATCGCCGCGGGCTGGCTCCGCCCTTGGGACGCCGCGGCCGTCGACCCGGCCTTCATCTGGCTGTGGAACACCGGCCGAACGGCCGCGGTACTGGCCGAAGACGTTCCCGTGCGCACCGCGGACGGACGCTTCCGTTTCCGCGCGCCGTTCGGGACCGTGCTCCCCCTGCTCCGGCGGAGCGGGCAGGGCCTGCATGTGCTCGTGCCGGTCGCGGACGAAAAAGGCGCCGCGTCCGCGGTCGAGGCCATGCTGTCCGCGGAATCCGCGGCGGAGCGGCCCGTGCCGCTCACGACGGGCCGGCTGGCCGCGGCCGTCAACGCGATGCTGGGCCAGGCGTACGGGTGGGGTGGGCTCTACGGCAACCGCGACTGTTCCGCGGCCCTGCAGGACCTGTTCACGCCTTTCGGCATCCTTCTGCCGCGCCATTCGTCCGCCCAGGCCGCGGCCGGCGACTCGATTCTGGATTTGAGCCGCATGACGCCCGAGGAGAAGGAGCGGGTCATCCTTCGGCACGGCATTCCCTTTCTGACGCTGATCCACCTGAAGGGGCACATCATGCTCTACGTCGGGCCCTCCGGCGGCAGGGCCTGCGTGTTCCACAACCTGTGGGCGGTCCGCACGCGGGACGAACGGGGGTCGGAAGGGAGGCACGTCGTGGGACGCGCCGTGATCACGACCCTGTCGCCGGGCCGATCGGTCCCGAACGCGGACCCGGCCGGGGATCTGCTGACGCGGGCGGACCGGATGACGTTCATCGTGCGTCCCGATTCCGTGGCGGGCCCGTTCAGGCGGTTGATACCGGAAGAACAACGGGAGACGGATTGACGGGATGATTGAGACGATCGGGGAAGAGAAGTGGCTGGAACTGAGGACATGGTTTGACGAATACGTTCAGTCGTTCGCGGACGCGGGAGGGCGTGATCCGGGACCCATCGATCTCAAGAAGCGCCACACGCTGCGGGTTTGCGGGGAAATCACGGGCATCGGCCGTTCAATCGGACTGAACCGGGAGGAACTCCGCTTCGCGGAAACCATCGCTTTGCTGCATGACATCGGACGGTTCGAGCAATACGCCGCTTTCGGGACTTTCGCGGACCGGAAGTCCGTGAATCACGCCGAACTGGGCGTTCAGGTGATCCGGAAGACCGGGATCCTGAACGGGCTTTCCGGCGCGGTCGTTTCCGCCGTTGAAACCGCGGTGTCCTGCCACAACAAGGCCGATCTGCCCGCTGAACTGGACGGCCGCGACCGGACCTTCGCCCTCACGCTCCGGGACGCGGACAAGCTGGATATCTGGAAAGTCGTCACCGACTATTACAGTCAGCGGGACGGGTCCCGCGACACGACCATCGAACTCGATCTGCCGGACACGCCGGGCGTATCCGAAGCCGTTGTCAAGGATCTGACGGAAAGACGGTTCGTCCGGTCCGAACATGTGCGCAACCTGAACGATTTCAAACTGCTGCAGATCGGTTGGGTTTTCGACATTCATTTTGAGTACACCGTCCGGCGGCTGAAGGAGAAGCGCTACTTGGAACTGATACGGGCTGTTCTGCCCGGGGATGAATCGGTCGAGAGCGCATTCCGGGTGGTGGCGGATCATCTGGAGACCCGGTCCGCCGGATCCGCGTGACGGACGGGCGCCGGGCCTGAAAGGAGCAGAGGGAGCCTTCCGGATCGTGAACGGTCTTCCGTAAATTCCGCGCCTCGCATCTTCCCGTGCTTGAAAACGGACACCGGTGTCGATTTTTTTAACGCTCGGACCAGAAAGGTCTGACCGGCCTTTCAGGCCCTTCCCTGTGCCCCCCTCGCCTGAGACGCGAATATGCCAGCGAAACACAACCCCGCGCAAACGGCGAACGCCGTCCGTTGCGCGACGAGAAACGCCGGGATGGTTTCCGCCGACAAGGACCGGCTCCCCATGAACAGCGCGATGAGCAGAACCGCGAATCCCATGGACCCCATCTGCCCGGTCAGCCGCATGGTGCCGAGTATGGCCGAAGCCACGCCCATGCGGCGCGGCTCCACCGAGCCCATCACCGCGTTGGTGTTGGGCGAGGAGAAGAAAGCGAAGCCCAGGCCCAGCACGAGCAGGCAGGCGACGATGAACCCAACCGCCGTGTCCCTCCCGGCCAGGGCAAGCCCGATCAGGCCGAGCGAACTGACGGCCATGCCGAGCGAAGCAAGAGTCCTCGGCGGGATGCGGTCAGACAGAAGGCCGGTTACGGGCGAGAGCACGGCCATGACCAGGGGCTGGGCCGCGAGCGCCATTCCGGCCTGCGCCGGGTTCATTCCCTTCACGGTCTGCAGGTACAGGCTGAGCAGAAATGCCACGGCCGCGGTGGCCGCGTAATGCATGAGCGCGGCCAGGTTGGAGAAGGCGAAAACCCGGTTTCTTCTGAAAAGGTTCATGTCGAGCAGGGGATGCGGAGTCCGTGTCTCGAGAAAGACGAATCCCGCGATTCCGGACAGTCCGGCAAAAACCAGGACAATGCCCGCTGCTGCGGGCAGTTTCGAGAAGCCGATCATCAGCGCCGCGAGGGAGGACATGCTGAACAGGGCTCCGGCCAGGTCGAACGGGCCGTCCTGGGCATGCTTCCACTCGGACCGGATGCCTGCCCGGAGGCCGGCCCAGGCGGCCGCGGCCAGGCCCGCGTTGATCAGGAACAGGCTTCTCCAGCCGAAGCGGGCGGTCAGCAGGCCGCCGATCACCGGCCCCAGGGTCAGGCCCGTGTACACGGCCGCGACGTTCCAACCCAGCATGCGGCCCCGTTCGCCGGCCGGAAATACGGACGTGAGTATGGCCGCGGACGTGCCGAACATCATGGCGCCTCCGAGACCCTGGATGACCCGGAGCCCGAGCAGGAACCCGACCGAACCCGCGGCGCAGACCCCGATCGACGCGGCCGCGTAAAGGGCCAGTCCGGCCGAGAACATCCTCTTCCGGCCGTGGCGGTCCGACAGGGCCCCAGCGGGCAGGAGGAAGGCGGCCGCGGCCAGCATGTAGGCCATGGCGAACCAGCTCAGGGTCACGGCGCCGAGAGAGAACTCCGCGGCGATGCGGGGCAGGGCCACGTTCACAGAGGAACCCATGAAGGGCGCCAGAAAAGCGCCCAGCGTGGTGACCGCGAGCACGGCTTTTTTTTCAGCCGTCCAGGCCATTCGCGGGTCTTCCCCTATATCCCGAGCCACAGGCCCAGCGGCATGAGAGGCATGACCCGGCCCGGGCGTTCCAGGATCAGCCGAAGGGTTTCAACCGCCGGATCCTCCTTCGCGCCGCGGGCCCGGGTGCCGATCAGCCTGGGCATGAACATCGACGGATCGAACCATTCCTTGCCGGGCAATTCCTTCACCCGGATTCCCTGTTCCGGACGCAGTCCGGCCTTTTCCGCCGCGATCTCGATCGCGCGCTCCATCCCGCCGATGGCGTCCACCAGGCCCCTTTCCTTCGCGTCCGTGCCGGACCAGATGCGGCCCTGGCCGACGGAATCGACGGCCGACGGCCGCATGCCGCGGCCTTCCGCGACCTTGGCGACGAATCCGGCGTACAGGTCGCGTATCACCGACTCGTATCGGGCCCTTTCTTCCGGGCTGAGGGCGCGGTCCGGAAGCACGGCGTCTGCGATGGGCAGAAGAATGCCGCGCGTCAGGTCCGCGTGCCGGCCCGCCTGAACGATGTCGGACCGCAGGCCGATCTTGTCGCCCAGCCCGGCGTTCCAGACCCACATCGAGATCACGCCCACGGATCCGGTGATCGTCAGCGGGGAGGAGACGATGGTGTCGCCGTACATCGAGATCCAGTACCCGCCCGAACCCGCGACCGCGCCCTGCGACACGATGACCGGCTTTTCCTTCCGGCATTCCTTCATGGCCTCGGCGACAAGGTCCGAGGCCAGGGCCGACCCGCCGGGCGAATCGGCGCGGAGCACGACGGCCTTCACCGACCGGTCCTTCGCCAGGCCGCGGATGATCTTCTCCAGTTTCCGCCCCTGTATTCCCGTCTCAATGTCGCAGGGCCCGAGCGCGTACACCAGGGCGATTTTCGGCAGAGCGCCCCAGCGGTCGTCGGGATACACGTTCCCCGCCAGTCCGGACGGACGCACGAACCGTTTCGGCCCGCCTTCGGTCTTCTCCACGATTTTTTCGGCGTCCGACCACCGGGCCAGCGTGTCCACAAGGCCCGCCTGTTTCGCCTCCTTCGGCGTGAAGATCACGACCCGGTCGACGAGCGAATCGAACACGGCCTCGCTGAAGCCCCGCGACGCGGACACGTCGCGTCGCGCCAGGGAGTAGCAGTCTTCCAGGTAGGCTTCGAGCTGTTCGCGGTCCGCCTCGGACATCTCCTTCCGGGCCATGGTCTCGGCCGCGGACTTGTAGGTGAAGAAGCGCAGTTCCTCGACGCCCACGCCCAGCTTGTCGAGCAGTCCCCTCATGTAGGTCTTGCCGATCGCGAATCCCTCGATCTGAAGAATGCCCTCGGGATCGAGGACCACGCGGTCCGCCGCGCTGGCGATGTAATAGGCGTTCATGTCGGCCTCGTCCAGAAAGGCGACGGCGCGCTTCCCGGTTTTCCGGAAACCGAGAAGGGCTTCCCGGATCTCCCAGCCGAGTTCGCTCAATCCGGCGCGGCCCGCGTATTCTTCGGCGAATCCGGCGCCCGACAGGTTCACGGCGACGCCGGCCACGGCCGGATCGTCCGCGGCCTTGCGGAGCGCGTCCAGAATTCCGGACAGCGACGCTGTCTTCGAGTCGAAGAAGCGGTACTTCCGGTACGCGATGCGGCCGTTCAGGTCGAGCGACAGAAAGGATTTTCCCTTCCGCCAGGTCCGGTCCCCGATGTTCCGCTCGGGCGCCCCGACCCGGATGAAGGTGTGCGAGGCCGGGCTCCCGGTTCCGCCCTTCCATCCGCCCGCGGATCCAGCGGTCAGGAATCCGAGGCTGAAGGAGCCGCCCAGCATGAACCTTTTTCCATCCCCGTATTTCGCGGCCACCCGGATGCCGGGCAGGGGTTCCAGGCACGCGCCCGCGGACCACGCGGCCTCGTCCGGCGAATCCGCGCCCGACATGGACGCGTCCGCGAAAAGGGTCAGGCCGGATGCGCCGAAAGGCCGTATCGACAGGTCGGCCAGAGCCTCCCTCGTCCGTTTCGGACCGGAAGGGACGCCGGTCAGTCCGACCGACAGGAAGCGGGAGGGACGGACGATCACTCCCGCGGAGAAAAAGCCGTCCGGTCTCAGATCCGCCGGCCCGCCGGACCATCCGTAGGCCATCCCCAGGGCGAAGGCCCTGGATCCGGTTCCGATCGAAAAGCGGTAGTCCCGGATCGTTTCATTCCCCGGTCCGCCGCTTGCGGTCTGTATCGGAACCTGCCGCGAAGTCACGCTGAATCCGTACGGTTTCAGGCCCGTGTACAGGCCCCAGCCCGAGGGAGCGTTTCCGGGGTAGCGGGAATGCGCGTAGATGAGTTCGGGATCGTGGGTGAACCGGATGGCCGCCGGGTTGATCGAAGCGGACAGGCTGTTGTCCCATGACCCGGACGCGAACGGGGTGAGCCAGCGGGTGTCGTCGAATGACAGGCGGGGAATCCTGGGATCCGCCGTAACCGGCTGTGCGATGAAGAGAACGGCCAGGCAGAGGAGTGAAAACATCCGTTTCATGAAAACCTCCGTATTGATCCAAATATGGAATGGCTTGTCAACCAGGCACTCCGAACCCTCATTGTCCGAAAGGCCCGCGGGAAGCTTGCCCCGGACTTGATCCGGGGAAGCGGGCCATTTCGGACCTACAACTCGGAACCCGGAACCCGGAACCCGGAACCCGGAACTGAATAAAGTACCCATTCCCCGGCGTCTTGTCAAGCCTTCCGGGCCTCATCCACGCTAAAATTATTGTACTTTGCTATTGCTTTTTCATGTCGAAATGTTTAAATTAATATGTGCCTTTTTTCACAATAATTCTGATCCACAGGAGATCTCTTTCATGGGAAGAAGCAAGAGCAAACAGAAACGCTTGAAGATCCAGATCCG
The DNA here is from genome assembly GCA_030372965.1 of bacterium. GTDB lineage: Bacteria > Zhuqueibacterota > QNDG01 > QNDG01 > DTFT01 > JAFGAX01. The sequence continues at coordinate 11,764 of JAUCQC010000147.1, read as the reverse complement.
GCGCAAACGGCACAACCGAGAGAAAAAACTGCGCGACCGGCTCCGCACCCGCACCCCCGGGGCCTCCTCCGAATCCAAATCCTCCGCAAAGAGCCCGAGATCTCCCAGGACCGCAAAGGCGTCCAAGCCTCCCAAAGAGTCCCAAGAATCCAAAGCGTCCTGAACGGTTTTCCGTCGTCCATTTTCTCCGATTCCCCTTCGCGATGAAGGGTCTGGAGCGATTTATGAACAAGGCCATTTCCCCGGTTACACGCATCGGCGCCGCGGTATGCGGCCTGGCCGTCTGGTTCGGCGCCGGCTGCGGCGGGCCTGAGATTCAGCCCAAGCTGGCCAACCCGGCCTATCAGGCGAAGCCGGTCTTCACCGACGCGTTCGACCGGGGTTTGTCGGAGTGGTTCGTCGCGGGCGAGGGTCTGGCGGTCGTGAACGCCGACACCGCGCTCGAGCTGACCTGCGGATCGGACACTTCGTTCGTGTCCGTCTGGTCCAGGCGGGCCTTCCCGGAGAATGTCCAGCTGGAATACCGCGTCTTTCTGCCGGACACGCCCGGCACGCACATCGTGTATCTGGCCGCCTCCGATTCGGCCGGGCGGATGCTCACCCCGGAATCGTTCGGCGCGGCCGGCGAAGCCGGACGGATTCACCGGAGCGGCCTGCGCAGCTACCAGGTTTACTGCCACGCCTTCGACCGGTCCGGCCGCTCCCTGGGCGGCACGCGACTGCGCAAGAACCCGTCGAATATTCTGCTTTCGGGCAATCCGGTCGACCCCTGCCGGGAGAACCGGTCCTACTGGATCGACGTGCTCAAGGTCGGCAGCCGGATACAGTTTTTCGTGGACGGAGTGGCGGTGCACGACGTGCGCGACCGGGGCGGCTTCGGCCCCGTGTACATGAACGGCCAGTTCGGGTTTGCCGTTCAGGGCAAAGCCGGAGGCTTCCGCGCGGTCATCGACGACGTGGCCGTCTACAAGCTCATTCCGAGGTGATCCGGCGCGGGCCGCGCCGGACGTGAATCTGTGAGGGACACCCAATGGCGGTGGTAAGACCGTTCAGGGCGCTGCGCCCGGTTCCCGCGCTGGCGGCGGAAGTCGCCGCTCCCCCGTACGACGTGCTCGACTCGGAGGAGGCGAGGGCCATGGTGCGGGACAATCCGCGCTCCTTCCTCCGCGTCTCCAAATCCGAAGTCGATCTCGAACCCTCCATCGATCTCCACGACCCGGCCGTGACCGCCAAGGCCCGGGAAAACCTCGACGCCTTCATCCGCGACGGCATTCTCGTCCAGGATCCCCGGCCCTTCCTGTACCTGTACCGGCTGAAAATGGGCGATCACGTGCAGACCGGGCTGTACGCCTGCGTTTCCGTTTCCGATTACGAAAGCGACACGATCCGGAAGCATGAGCACACGCGCCACGACAAGGAAGAGGACCGCCTGGCCCACATCCACGCGCTCAACGCCCACACCGGGCCCGTGTTCCTCATGGTCCGGGGCCGCGACGACCTGAAGGCGCTCTTCGACCGGGTCTCGGCGGAAGAGCCTGAATACCGTTTCATCCACCAGTACGGCGTGGAGCACACCTTCTGGGTGGCGCGGGACGAGGCCTGGATCCGGTCCGTCCAGGCGGTTTTCGCCGCCGCCGGCTGCCTGTACATCGCCGACGGCCATCACCGGGCCGCCGCGGCCGTCCGGGCCGGCCGTGAGAGGCGCGCGAAGAACCCCGCCCACACCGGACAGGAGGAGTATAATTTCTTCCCCGCGGTGATCTTTCCCGACTCCGAGATGCGGATATTGAACTACAACCGGGTCGTGCAGGACCTGCACGGGCTCTCTCCGGAAGCCTTCCTGAAGCGGATCGGCGCCGATTTCCGGGTCGAACCCGCTCCCGGCGGCAAGGCGTTCATGCCCGCCGAGCGGGGGACGTTCGGCATGCGGCTCGGGGACCGCTGGTTCGTCCTCCGGGCGCCCGAATCCCGGCTCCATTCCTCCGATCCGGTCGAGCGACTCGACGTTTCCATTCTGCAGGATCTTCTGCTCGGGCCTGTGCTCGGCATCCGGGATCCGCGCACCGACCGGCGCATCCAGTTCGTCGGCGGCATCCGCGGTCTCGGGGAGCTGGAACGCCTGGTCTCCGCCGGCGCGGCCGTCGCTTTTTCCCTGTTTCCGACGGGCATCGACCAGCTCATGACCGTGGCCGACAGCGGCCGGGTCATGCCGCCCAAATCCACCTGGTTCGAACCCAAACTCCGAAGCGGTCTCGCGACGCATTTTCTGGACTGACCCCGGGACCCCGCCGTGAAAACGGGACCACCGGAAGGGAGCGAAATGAACGTTATTATTAATAGAAACAAACCCGGAGGATTCGAAGGGGCCCGGGAGGCATCGAGAAGGAGGATCTCCGCCGTTTTCGGCGGGACGTCCGGCGGACCGTTCCGTCCGCGAAAAGAGACAACAACCGCCTGAACGCCGCCCGTCGCGCAGGAAAGGACGCGGGCGGGAGGCCGGGCGCGGCAAAACCCTTACTCAAGCCAGGAGGCATTGCATGAAGATTCTGATCGCAGACGCGTTCGACGCCGCTCTTCCGGACCGGCTGAAAAAATTCGGGGAAGTGACCACCGACGCTTCCGAACTCGCGTCCGCGGATGTGGTGCTGATCCGTTCCAAGACCAAGGCCACCAAGGAATACATCGACCAGGCGCCGAAGCTGAAACTCATCATCCGCGGCGGCGTCGGCACGGACAACATCGACAAGGAAGCGGCCAAGGCCAGGGGCATCGAGGTGAAGAACACGCCCAAGGCCTCGAGCCCGGCCGTCGCCGAGCTCGCGTTCGCCCTGCTCATCGCGATCCCCAACCGCCTGATCGAGGCGCACAACTCGATGAAGGAAGGCAAGTTCCTGAAGAGCGAGATCAAGCGGACGGAACTGCTGGGCAAGACGCTCGGCCTGATCGGCGTGGGCCGCATCGGCACCGAGATGGCGAAACGGGCGAAGGCCTTCGGAATGAAGGTCATCGGCACGGACAAGGTCGTGCAGCAGTCCGACGTGGTGGAGATGAAGTCCCTGGACGAGGTGCTGTCGCAGTCGGATTACCTTTCCCTGCACACGCCGCTCACCGACGAGACCAGGGGAATGATCAACAAGGCCTCCATCGCGAAGATGAAGGACGGCGTCGCGATCGTGAACACGGGCCGCGGCAAGTGCGTCGTGGAGGAGGACCTGGTCGAGGCGCTCAATTCCGGAAAGGTGAGGGCCTACGCCACCGACGTGTGGTATTCCGACCCGCCGGATCCGTCGTGCCCCATTCTCAAGGCGCCGAACGTGATCATGGCCCCCCACCTGGGCGCGTCCACGAAGGAAAACCTGAAACGGATCAGCGACGAAGTCGTCGAACTGCTCGAAGCCTATCAGAAGAAATAAGGAGACCGTCATGCCTGAAAAGCGCATTTGGAACTTCAATCCCGGGCCGTCGACGCTTCCGGCCGCGGTGCTCGAGAGGGCCCAGAAGGAAATGCTCAACTACGCCCAGACCGGCATGTCCGTGATGGAGCTGTCGCACCGGTCCAAGGCGTACGAGGCGATCCACAACGAAGCCGCGGCCCTGCTGTCCGAACTGCTCGGCATTCCGGCGGGCTACAAGATCCTGTTCCTGCAGGGCGGCGCGAGCCTCCAGTTCGCGATGATTCCGATGAACTTTCTGGCCGCGGGCAAGTCGGCCGACTACGTGCTCTCGGGATACTGGGCCCAGAAGGCCTTCAAGGAAGCCAAGGCCTACGGCACCGTCCGCGCCGCGGGCACCACGGAATCGGTCAATTTCAACCGGGTTCCGACGGCCGCCGAGCTTCAGCTCGACGCGGGCGCCGCGTACTGCCACATCACCTCCAACAACACGATTTTCGGCACGCAGTGGAAAACCTTCCCGGACACGGGGAGCGTCCCGCTCGTGGCCGACATGTCGAGCGACATCCTGTCGCGCAAGATCGACGCCGGCCGGTTCGCCATGATCTACGCGGGCGCGCAGAAGAACCTGGGCCCCGCGGGCGTGACCGTGGTCGCGATCCGCGAGGACTTTCTGGCGACCGGCAGGCCCGAAGTGTCCCCCATCCTGAAATACGCCACCCACGCCGAGAACAACTCCCTGTACAACACGCCGCCGTGCTTCGCCATCTACATCGTGAAGCTCGTGCTGGAATGGGCGAAGGGGCTCGGCGGCATCGCGGCCGTCGAGAAGCGGAACGAGGAGAAGGGAAAGCTCCTCTACGGCACCATCGACGGCAACGCCGGTTTCTTCAAGGGCACGGCCGATCCGGGAAGCCGGTCCCTGATGAACGTGACGTTCCGCCTGCCTTCCGAGGAGCTTGAGGCCAAGTTCATCTCCGAGGCGGCGGCGGCCGGATTCGGAGGCCTCAAGGGACACCGCTCGGTCGGCGGCATCCGGGTGTCCATGTACAACGCGCTGGAACCCGAGGGCATCAAGGCCCTGACGGACTTCATGAAGGAGTTCGCGAAGAAAAACGGGTGAGCCGGTTCCCTTTGGAAAACGAAAGCCCCGGGCGGTTCCGTCCGGGGCTTTGCTTTTGGCATAGGAAAATGGAACACGGATGACCACGGATCGAACGGACCTTCGGCACGGATAATGATTGAGGAATAGGGTAATTGATTGATTTCAATCTGATGCGGGGCCGAATGAGTCGGTCGATGGATTGAAAGTGCCGGGCACATTTGAGGTACCCGGCACTTGACGGTTCAGTGACCCCAGAACCCGGAATTTCGACGCGATTCGAGAAACCTTTTTCCGCAAACTTCCGTATATTAATGATGGATTTCTGGAATGTGAATGCTGAAGCGAATATTCGGCAAGTCGATAAATCCGGCCCAATCCCAATAAAATCAAGAAAATAAACATTAACGTATCCCATCTTCAGCAGGAGGTATTATGGCACTCAAGAGGCATGCGTTCATCGTTTTGCTTCTCCTTGCCGCGGGCATGGCATTCGCCGCGAACAAGTCTGCGCCGTCCGTGGACATCGACATTCCCTACACGAAATTCACGCTGGACAACGGGTTGACGCTTCTGGTGCACGAGGACCACAAGGCGCCCATCGTGGCTGTCAACGTGTGGTACCACGTGGGGTCGAAGAACGAAAAACCCGGCAAGACGGGATTCGCCCACCTGTTCGAACACCTGATGTTCAACGGGAGCGAAAACTTCAACAACGATTATTTCCAGGCCATGGAGGCCATCGGCGCCACGGACCTGAACGGCACGACCAGCGAGGACCGGACGAATTACTTCCAGAACGTTCCCACCTCGGCCCTCGACCTGGCGTTGTGGATGGAATCGGACCGCATGGGGCACCTGCTGGGCGCGGTCGACCAGGGCAAGCTCGACGAACAGCGCGGGGTCGTGCAGAACGAGAAGCGGCAGTACGACAACGAGCCCTACTCGATCAGCGAGGAGCTCATCACCAAGGCCTGCTTCATGCCCGGCCATCCCTATTCCTGGACGGTCATCGGGGCCATGGAGGACCTGGACGCGGCCAAACTCACGGACGTGCACGAGTGGTTCAAGGCCTATTACGGTCCGTCCAACGCGGTGCTGGTCGTGGCGGGCGACGTCACGCCGGAGACCGCGTTTGACAAAGTGAAGCGGTATTTCGGCGACATCCCGCCGGGCCCGCCCGTGGCCAGGCATTCGACCTGGGTCGCGAAGCGGTCGGGCGAACACCGGCAGATCGCCGAGGACCGGGTGCCGCAGGCGCGGCTGTACAAGGTCTGGAACATGCCGGAGTGGGGCTCGGAGGACGGGACCTACCTCGACCTCGTGAGCGACGTGCTGGCTTCGGGCAAGACCTCCCGGCTGTACAAGCGTCTGGTGTACGAGGACCAGATCGCCACCTCCGTCTCCGCGTTCATCGACCTCCGCGAAATCGCGGGGCTCTTTCAGATCGTGGCCACGGTCAAGCCGGGCGTGGAAATCGCGACGGTCGAGAAGGCCGTGAACGAGGAAATGGCGAAACTGATCGAGAAGGGGCCGACGGAAGCCGAGGTCCGGCGCGTGAAGACCCAGTATGTGGCGGGTTTCGTTCGCGGCATCGAGCGCATCGGCGGCTTCGGCGGCAAGTCGGACATTCTGGCGCAGAACCTCGTGTTCGCCGGAGATCCGGCCCATTACAAGACCACCCTGAAGACCGTGCAGAACGCCACGCCGAAGGCCCTGCACGCCGCGGCCCGCCGCTGGCTGTCGGACGGCGTCTACACGCTCGAGATCCGGCCGTTCCCGGAGTTCGCGGCCGCGGAGAAGAGCGACGTGGACCGCACGGCGCTCCCCGTTCCCTCGGCACAGCCCGACGCCGGTTTCCCGGCCATCGAGAAGGGCCGGCTCTCCAACGGCCTCAATATCATGCTGGCCCGCAGGACCACCGTTCCGGTCGTCAACCTCCAGCTCATCGTCAACGCCGGGTACGCTTCCGACATGTCCGGGCTTCCGGGCACGGCGCGGATGGCCATGGACATGCTGGACGAAGGCACGAAGAAACGCACCGCCCTGCAGATCAGCGACGAACTGGCCGGTCTCGGCTCCAGCCTCGGAACGGGCTCCGACCTCGACATGTCGGTCGTCCGCCTGAACACGCTGAAGCAGAATCTCGACGCCTCCCTGGACATTTTCGCGGATGTCGTTCTAAATCCCGCCTTTCCGGAGGCCGATTTCAGGCGCCTGCAGGCCCAGACCCTGGCGGGGATCCAGCGCGAGAAGGTGACGCCGGTTCAGATGGCGCTCCGCGTTTTTCCAGGACTGCTGTACGGCAAAAAGCACGCGTACGGCAACCCCCTGACGGGATCCGGCGACGAGGCCTCGGTGGCGAAGATGACCGCGGCCGATCTGGCCCGTTTTCACGCCGCCTGGTTCAAGCCGGGCAACGCCACGCTGGTCGCCGTGGGCGACATCACGCTCGCGGAACTTCAGCCCAGGCTGGAGAAGCTGTTCGCGGCCTGGCCGTCCGGCGCCGTTCCGGAAAAGAACATCGCGGCCGTGGATCACAAGACCGGCCCTGAAATCTACCTGATCGACCGGCCCGGATCCCAGCAGTCCATCGTGTTCTGCGGACACGTGGCGCCGCCCAACGCCAATCCGGACGAACTGGCCATGCAGGTGCTCAACAGCCTGCTGGGCGGGGACTTCACCTCGCGCATCAACATGAACCTGCGCGAGGACAAGCACTGGACCTACGGCGCCGGAAGCTTCCTGGTGGACGCGCGGGGACAGCGGCCGTTCATCGTGTACTCCTCGGTGCAGAGCGACAAGACCGCCGATTCCATGCGGGAGATCGTGAAGGAGATGTCGCAGGTGATTTCCGACCGTCCGGTGGAGTCCGCCGAGTTCGAGAAGGCCAGGAACAACCAGGTGCTCCAGCTTGCCGGGCAGTGGGAGACCGGGGGCGCGGTGTCGGGCTCCATCGGAGACATCGTGCGCTTCGGGTACCCGGAGAATCACTTCAGCACCTATGCCGAGCGGCTCCGGAAGCTGACGACCGAAGACGCCAACCGGGCGGCAAAAACCCTTCTGCACCCGGACAAGCTGGTCTGGGTGGTGGTGGGCGACCGCTCCAAGATCGAGGCCGACCTCAACGGGCTCGGATGGGCGAAGATTCAGATCATGGACGCGGACGGGAACCCGGCGCAGTAGGATCCCGGTCCGTTCCTGAAATTGGAAAGCCCCGGACGGTCCGCCGTCCGGGGCTTTTTTTGCTTAAAATGGAACACGGATTGACACGGATCATACGGATTGGCACGGATGAAGATGGAGGAAGAGGGTAATCCGCTGATCCCTATCCAGGGCACTGACTCATCCAAGTATAACTGTGGGTCCGGAATGGTCCGCGCTTCTAATCCCCGCAGGCCTGCAATAAAAAAAATGATTCTAATCGTTGGGTCCCGCAAAGTCTTCAATCGCTGACATCTGTCGATTGATCCCGAATCGCGGGGCAGGACCAGGCAATCCGATTTGGTCGATATTGAAGGTCTGCCGGAGTCAACCGCATGGAGGCCCTTCAGGGGACAAACAGGAGGCCGCGACTCAGGGCGACCACGAACCCGGCACTCGGGACCTGGAACCCGGGTCGGTTTCCAGGTCCGCGTTTCCCCTTGACAATCCGGTTAATTATTTGGACATTACCAAAACTTCCATTCGGCGGATCCACGGCCCGAACACAACCGGACCGTCTCGCGGGCTTCAGTCACCTTCCGGGAGGGAAGAACGGCATGGAATCCATGTCTTCGCTCTTCTGGGTCGATTTCGCGGCCGCCAGTCTCTTCACAATCATTTCCGCGGCCCTCATGCTCATCGCGCTGAGCGCCGGCCTGAGAAATCCCGTCAACCGGACGTTTTCGGCCTTCGCCGCCATTCAGACGGTCAAGGGAGTCTGCTCCGTCTATCTCCGCATCTCGCTCTGGCTGGGCCGGGGCAATCCGCAGCACTGGGCCGAATGGGAAGGCCTGTTTTTCTTCCTGGCGGCCGTCTTTCTGCTCCTGTTCACCATCGCTTACCTCGGTTTATCGGCGCGCAAGCATCGGTTCGTGGTCGCCCTGACCGGCGTGGCGATTCTGATGACCGCCGGCCCCATACTCGGCGGGCAGGTGATCACCCGAACCCGCCTGGACGCGGCCGGGACGACCCTGGTAACCCTGACGCCGCTCGGATTCCTCATCAGCGCGGTCCCGATCCTGTATTTTTGCTGGGCGCTGGCCCTTTTCCAACGAACGCGCCGCGAGCACCGCGAACCCTTCATGTCCGCCAGCCTGCTGATCATGCTCACGGGTTTCATCGCGGGCGCAGTCATCAACGTCCCGTTCCCGATCCTGTCCTTCACGGAACTGTTCAGCATGGCCGTGATCGGATACGGTGTCCTGAGCCGCCAGCTTTTCAACCCCCTCCGGCAGACCACGGAGGACCTGCGGCGCGAGGTCGCCGAGCGGACGCAGGCAGAGAAGGCGCTCCAGCAGTTGCTCGGGGAAAAGGAGGTCCTGCTCCGCGAGGTCCATCACCGGGTGAAAAACAACCTGCAGGTGGTTTCGAGCCTCCTGCACCTGCAGACGCAGGACGTGAAGGATAAGCGGGTGCTGGGCCTTTTCGAGGAAAGCCGGAACCGCATCCACAGCATGGCCCTCATTCACGAACAGCTGTACGGAACGGCCAGCTTCACCGACGTGCATTTCAGCGACTACACCGGCCACCTCGTCCGGAACCTGCTCCGTTCCTACGGACGGCCGGGCGGGCCCATCGAGGTGCGCACCCGAATCGCCGTGCGTCACCTGAACATCGGTCAGGCCATCCCCTGCGGGCTGGTGCTGAACGAGATCGTCACCAATTCCATGAAATACGCGTTTCCATCCTCGTTCCGGGGCCGGCCGAGGCTCTCCATCCGCATGGCCGCCGGCCGGAGCGGCGCCATCTCGCTTTTTATTTCGGACAACGGCGTCGGCATGCCGAAGGGAACGGACCTCGCGGGCGCCTCGTCGATGGGCATGCGCCTGATCCGGATTCTGGTTGAGGATCAGCTGAAAGGAAAGGTCCGGATGGAGACGGGAAAAAACAGGGGAACCGCGTACCGGATTTCGTTCAAATCGGAAGCGGAAAGCGCGCCACCGTCCCGCCTGCGGTGATCCGCAGCAGCCTTGTGAGAACCTCCCTTGGGCTGGTTAAAGCCCGCGGGAGGTTTCGGGTGAAAGGGATTGTTTAACGAAAAACCTCCCATGGGTTTCAACGGCCCGCGGAAGGTTTTCAGAGCGGGAAAAAAGCCCCGCTCCGCGGTTGCGGAACGGGGCTTTCGTGCGTGAGCGGCTTCCGCTCAGGGAGCGGGAGGGGGAACCGGCGGATAGGGCGTCACCTTCAGCCGGTCGCCCGTGTCTCTGGCCACGGCCCTGTACCACTCGGCCGGGTATGCCGGGTGCAGGGGCTTGCCGAATTCGTCCTTCACGTTGCCGTCGATGTATTTCCAAAGCAGGAATTCGCCGAGCTTCTTCCAGCGACCAAACGCCTTCTCCCCGGCGGCCACGGAATAGGCCGTCAGGTACTCCCGGGCCAGCCGGGGTGACTGCCTGTACAGGGCCATGGCCGCGGTTTCCACGCCGGCCTGCTCCGCGAAATATCCGCCCTCCAGATCGCGCTGGACTTTCTGAATGTCCACGATCATGTCGCAGTAGCGCGAATACGCGAAGTTCGAGACGAAGTTGAACATCCAGAAGGCCGAATCCCAGGAGAAACGGTCGAACGATCCGGATCCGGGCGCGAACGGCGCGGCCACCCGGTCGATGCCGCAGTAGAACGGCACGTAAACCGTGCTGTACGTGTCGTCCACGCCGAACCAGAACACGCCGCCGACGGGGTCCGGCATCCACGAGCGCATCTGCGCGACGAACGAGAAACCCGTCTGCTGGGTGGAGATGGCGCGTTCGAACAGGTACTCCTGGCCGTCCGACTTCCAGGTCATGGGGCGCCAGCGGTAGGGGCACTTGAACGGGCCCGCGCCGAGGTCTTTCGTCATGTCGAATTCCGAGTTCTCGAAATGGTCGCGCATCAGGCCCATGACGTCGCGGACGGTCAGCTTGCGGTCCGGCTTGACCCACAGGGGAAGCGGTTTCGCGTCCGGCGCGGGCCGAACCGCGTCGGCGGACAGGTTCAGGGACGGCGCCGCGTTGCGGAAAACGCTCCACACGCGGGCCTCGCAGAAGCGCAGGGCGCCGAAATCCGCCGGGCCGTAGGCGTCGGCGAAGCTGAATTCCGCGTCCGTGCCCGTGAAATACCCCTTCTCGCGGGCGAAGGAGATCACGTCCGGGGAATGCAGGCAGTTCGCCCTGTCGTTCATCGGCACCTGGCGGATGCGCGGGTGGTTGGCGTGGGCGCTTATCATGCCGTCAGGCACGAGCCGGGCGGCCCAGACCGCGCCGCGGCTGCCGCGTCCCTTGCCGATCATGTCCATGATCCAGACCTCGTTCGGGTCCGCGATCGAGAACGATTCGCCCGAGCTGTAATACCCGTATTCCCGCACGAGATCGGCCATCACCTGAATGGCCTCGCGCGCCGTCCGGCTTCTCTGCAGGGCCGTGAACATGAGCGTCCCGTAGTCCACCACGCCGGTGGAGTCGTCCGTCAGCTCCTCGCGGCCGCCCCAGGTGGTTTCGCCGATGGAAACCTGGTGCTCGTTCATGTTGCCGACCACGGCGTAGGTCTTCTCCGCCTGCCGGATCTTACCCAGGTATTTCCCGGTGTCCCATTCGTACACGTCCACCCAGGTGCCGGCCGGGTATTCCGCGGCCGGAATGAGGACGCATTCGCCGTACAGCGTGTGCGAATCCGCGGCGTAGGTGATCATGGTCGATCCGTCCGCGGATGCGCCCTTGGTCACCAGAATGTTGGTGCAGGGGAGAGCGTTTCCGGACAGTAGGATTCCAAGAGTCACAGCGAAAAACAGTCTGATGCGCGTCATGGTTCGATCCGCCTCTGTTGGTTTGTGGATGCGGACAGTATACGGATTGGGCGTGAAATATTCAAGGGGATTCTCGATATTCCGTCCGGGACAAAGAATGGGACACGGATTGGACGGATGGGACGGATTTTCACGGATAAAGATAGGTGAACAGGGTTTTTCGTTGGTTTTAAAATGAAGCAGGCCGAATGGGCGCTCGCAGGCCGAGCCATATTCAGGAATTCACCCTTCAGGGTTTCATCAAATCAATGGTAAAGACGATTTGGATGAAAACACTTTCAATCC
>JAUCQC010000146.1 GCA_030372965.1 bacterium | reverse complement strand
GGAAAAGGTGATGGCCGCGATTCAGAAGCCGAAGAAGTAAACCCGTTTGGATGAATTCAATAAAAAAAGCCTCCGCCGGAAAAGGCGGGGGCTTTTTCATGGACGGGGTAAGATAAACATCTGATTGTTTCCAACCGCGCCATTACTGCAGGGGCGCCGCGCCGCCCCTGCCAAAAATCCACAACCATGTGCGATGCCCCTGCGAGGCGCGTCGGGCGTGCCGGTTCCCTCAATCGTGCCGCAGGGCCTCGACCGGGTTCACGGAAGCCGCGCGCATGGCCGGGTACAGACCCGCCGCGAGACTCACGGTCACGGAGAAAAGAAGCGCACCGAAAATCAGCCAGGGTGAAATAAAGAACAGCTCCGCGTGGGACCCTCCCTCTCGCGCGATGTAGATATTCGCGATGCCGTTCGCGACGCGCGTGACGGCCCAGCCGAGCAGGAGCCCGAAAACGCCTCCGGCGAAACCGATCACGCCGGCTTCCACGAAAAAGATGCCCTTGATGTCCCATTCGGACGCGCCCACGGCCTTCATGATGCCGATTTCCCGCCTGCGCTCGAGAATGGACATAACCATGGTGTTGATGATGCCGAGGGCGGCCACGATCAGCGCGATGGTGCCCACCGCGCCGAGAACCGCGTCGAACACGAGGAATCCCTTCTTGAAATCCTCCAGCTGGTCCGCGATGGAAACCACGCCGAATCCCTCCCGCTCGAGGGATTTCTTCAGCGGCGCCAGGTCCTCCATCCGCTTTACCCGAACGTAAACCGATCCGTATGACTCCGCTCCGCCGGTCCGGCCGAGCAGGTCCCAGACGCTGGAGAAGCCGAGGCGCGGCAGGGATTCCGCGGTTTCCATCGGCAGAATCACGCCGCTCTCGAACAGCCCCTGGCCGAAACCATCGGACTGCTTCGCGACTCCCGCGATCCGGAGACGGGTGGTCCTCTCGGCGAATGGCAGATCCGCGCCGCCGGACAGGGCCGCCATCGGATTCCGCATCAGCTTCCCGAAATCCACGGATGACGTGACGATGTCGACCGGGGTCCCGATCAGTTCCGCGGGCCGGACGGACCGAAAGCCTTTCAGCGTGTCTTCCACCGTCAGTTTCCGCGGACGGCCCGGTTCGATGAGAACGAACTTCATGTCGCGGAGCAGTCTGGGGCTGAGGATCACGGCACGGGCCGTATCCGATCCGAAAAATGTCCCCGCCTGCAGTTTGTCGAACGGTTTGAAGCCGCCCATCACCGCGGGCATGGCGCGGGCGTTCGTGGTCGCCTCCCGGCCGTCGATGGACACCTTGACCGGAAAGCGCACTTCCGGAAAAGCCACGGTCACGCCGGGCATGCTCCGGATTTTTTCGACCGCGGCCGCGTCCAGCGCGATCGAGTCCGGACGGGTAACCGGCCTGCCGGCGGACATATGCCCCTGGCCGCGCATCCGCTCCGCATCCGCTTTGGCCGGAAGAACCTGAAGACTGGTGAACAGGTCGTTCTCCAGAAACGTATTCGTGACGTTCTTCTGCATGCCCGTGCCGAATGAGACCATGGACACAAGGGCGCCGATTCCGATCACGACTCCGAGCGTGGTCAGAAAGGTGCGGAGCCTGGATTTCCGAAGATTGTCCACGGCCATGCGGGCCATTTCGTCCATCTTCATGCGGGCCTCCTGAGGCGGACCTGCGCCTGTACGCGGCCGTCGAGCAGGCGCACCAGGCGGTGCGACACGCGCCTGGCGGAGGCCTCGTCGTGGCTGACCATGACGACGGTCAGGCGCCGTTCGCGGTTCAGCGTCTTCAGCAGATCCAGGATTTCCCCGGCGGTGCGGCTGTCCAGATTCCCGGTCGGCTCGTCCGCGAGGAGCAGAACCGGATCGTTCACCAGCGCTCTGGCCACGGCCACGCGCTGGGCCTCGCCTCCGGACATCTCGGACGGCACGTGGCGCAGGCGGGACTTCAGGCCCATTCCGGAAAGGAGACGGGCCGCTTTCGGATGACGGTCCTTCCGCGGGACGCCCGAGAAAGCGAGCGGCAGCGCGACATTTTCAATCGCGGTGCGCGACGGGATGAGGTTGAACGACTGGAAAACCATGCCCACCGTGTTCCTGCGGTGGCCGGCCAGCTCCGAACGGCTCATGGCCGCGAGGTTCCGGCCGCGGATGACCACGGATCCGGACGACGGAACGTCGAGTCCGCCGATGATGTTCAGGAGCGTGGATTTGCCGCAGCCGGACCGGCCGACGATGGACACGAATTCGCCCTCCGCGACGTCGAATGAAACGCCGCTGAGGGCGCGGACGCGTTCGCGGCCACGCTCGTAGGTTTTCTGCAGGTGACGGATCTGGAGAATGGGTTCCAAGGGCTCATTCCTTTCAGGATGACAGCGCCTTATTTATACGGGCCGTCTACAGGCCGGTTTCGCCGGCCGCCGGACAAATCGAAGGTTGTCCGAATGAAACATAAGTGAAATAGCCAAAAAATTCAATATGAAATAATGAACAGTCCGAAAACAGTAACAGGATCGGGCCCGAATCGAATATCAAGCTTATCCCAACAACTTCAATGACTTATCCGTGGCCGCCGCTTTGTCTTGACATTCAAGCCAAATAAATGTAAATTCTGCTATAATATATGGATCTCTTCGCGGAAACGGAAAAACCGGAACACGCGCCAGTGGCGCCTCTGGCCGAACGCATGCGTCCGTCGCATCTCGAGGGATTCGTCGGCCAATCGCATCTGCTCGGTCCGGACAAGGTGCTCCGGAAGACGATACGCTCCGGGAATCCCGTTTCCATGGTCCTCTGGGGGCCGCCGGGCGTGGGAAAAACCACGCTGGCCCGCATCATCGCCACTGAAAGCGCGGCGGATTTCATCGCCCTGAGCGCGGTGACGGCCGGAGTCGGGGACCTCCGGAAAGTGATCGAGCGCGCCCGATCGAACCGCGCCCACGCGGGACGCCGGACGATTCTGTTCATCGACGAGATTCACCGTTTCAACAAGGCCCAGCAGGACGCGCTCCTCCATTCCGTGGAGGATGGAACCGTGACGCTGGTCGGGGCCACGACAGAAAATCCGTCCTTCGAGGTCATCGCCCCCCTGCTGTCCAGATGCCGCGTTTTCAAGCTCGAGCCGCTTTCCGATTCCGACATCCGTTTGCTGATCGACCGGGCACTGGAAGGGGATGAGGCGCTTCTGCGGTCCGGCCTGGACGTGGGCGAGGAAACGAAGGAAACCCTGGTCCGATATTCGGGCGGCGACGCCCGGATCGCGCTGAACGCGCTCGAACTGGTCGGCGCGCTCACCGAGCCGTCGGACGGCAGGCGCACCGTCACGCCGCAGATCGCGCTCGAGGCCCTTCAGAAAAGGGCGTCCGTTTACGACAAGAACGGCGACAGCCATTACGACACGATCTCGGCTTTCATCAAGTCGATGCGCGGCTCCGATCCGGACGCGGCCGTGTTCTGGCTCGCCCGGATGATCGACGCGGGCGAGGACCCCCTGTTCATCGCGAGGCGCATGGTGATACTCGCCTCCGAGGACGTCGGGAACGCGGATCCGCACGGCCTGGCGCTGGCGACCGCGGCTTATCAGGCCGTTCACGCGGTGGGCATGCCCGAAGCGCGGATCATTCTCGCCCAGGCGGCGACCTATCTCGCATCCGCGCCGAAGAGCAACGCCGCGTACGAGGCCGTCGAGTCCGCGCTGAAGGAGGTCCGCGAGGGACCGCAGGATCCGGTGCCCCTGCACCTGCGGAACGCGGTGACGGGCCTGATGAAATCCATGTCCTACGGACAGGGGTACCGGTACGCGCACGCATTCGAGGGCGGATTCACGGAGCAGACCCACCTGCCGGCCCGACTCAAGGATCGCGTGTTCTACCGGCCGAAGGAGATCGGCGAGGAAAAAGCCATCAAGGCGAGGCTCGATGTCTGGCGCGGCAGGAAAAAGGAAGCCGGCCTGTAGCGTCGCGGAGTGCGTTTGACATGAGTTTTTCGGGTTTCCGGCGCCTGCCGGGGGCCCGTGGAAAATGGTTCACCGGGAGGGTTTCGCATCATCAACGCATTGAAGCTCCCCGCCGCAAGCGGCGGGGGATCTTCTATCTGTAGGGAAGAGATATCTGTTATTCGCTCGCTTACCCCGCGGCCCGCTGCGCGGGATCAAGCTATTGTATTTGAGAATTACGGAAGACGAGCCGCGGGGAATGCGCTCGCTGACAGATTCATGAAACACAAAGCGGCGGCCGGTCCGATACGGAACCGGGGCCGTCAACAGGTCGAAATCAGGACCCGGGAAAGGCATCGAATGGTCGGAAACGAAATGTTCATCGGCATCGATCTGGGGGGGACGAACATCAAGGGAGGGCTGGTCAACAGCGAGGGGATCATCCTCGAGGAGAAGGACATCCCCACCGAGGTGCAGGGCGGCGTGGACCACGTGCTCTCCAGGATGGCCGATGTCATCCGCAGTCTGGTCAAGTCGGCCGGAAAGATTCCGATCCGGGGCGCGGGCATCGGGTGCCCCGGCCAGATCAACGTCAAGCGGGGGATTTACCACCAGGGTCCGAATTTCCCGGGCTGGGACGGCGTGCCGATCGTGTTCGAACTTGAAAAACGGGTGGGGGTCCCGATCGTCATCGACAATGACGCCAATCTGGCTGCGCTCGGGGAATACGCCTACGGAGGCGGAAAAGGCGTGGCCGGCATGATTCTCGTCACGCTGGGCACGGGCGTCGGCGGCGGCATCATTCTGGACGGGGAGCTGTTTCACGGCATTTCGGACGCGGCCGGCGAGATCGGCCACACGTCGATTCACATGGAAGGCCCGGTCTGCGCCTGCGGCCGAAAAGGATGCCTCGAAGCCTACGTGGGGACGAAGGGCATTCTGAACCGGATGAAGCGGAAGCTCGCGGACGGGTCGAAGTCCGTCCTGTCCGGCAAGCCCGCGGACACGATCACACCCAAGGACATCGGCATGGCCGCGGCCGGAGGCGATGCCCCTGCGGTCGAAGTGCTCCGGGAGACGGGCGACATTCTGGGATTCGGTCTCGCCAATCTCGCCAACCTGCTGAACATCGAGAAAATCGTCGTGGGCGGGGGCATCGCGAACGCGGGCGATTTCATTCTGAAGCCGGCCCAGGACGCGTTGGACCGGGAGGCGCTTCCGGTCGTGCGCGAGGTGTGCCGCATCGTGAAAGCCGAACTCGGCAATTCCGCGGGTCTCGTGGGCGCGGCGCGCGCGGCGATGATCGCCTTTTCCAACACCTGATTCGAACGTCCAGTGGAACGCCCGAGGGCAAATCGTCTTTTCCGGTTTTCGTTCGTGCTGCTCTGGCTCCCGGCCGTCGCGGCCGGCCGGGCGGCCGGGCCCGCGGACACCGACACCACGGTTCAGAAAGTCAAGCCCCTCCGGGAGTCGAAGAGCCTGGAGGGGCCTGTTCATTATGAGGCCAACCGCATCCTTCACCGG
This sequence comes from bacterium, assembly GCA_030372965.1. Lineage (GTDB taxonomy): Bacteria > Zhuqueibacterota > QNDG01 > QNDG01 > DTFT01 > JAFGAX01. Next base: position 8,118 of record JAUCQC010000146.1, on the reverse strand, counting down.
ATGGATTCCAAGACCACGCTGCTGACCGGGAACGCCCGGGTCGCGTATCAGAGCATGAAACTCCGCGCGGCCCGCATCACCGTGGACTGGGACCGGCGCACGCTCCTGGCGGAGGGCGCGCCGGACTCGGTCTGGGTGAAGACGGAGGAGGGGGATTCCGTGAAGGCGCTCCGCCTGACCGGGCTCCCGGAGTTCGAGGAGTCCGGGGACGTCATGCGCGGCGAGGTCATGACCTATGACTTCGAATCGCGGCGGGGCCGCGTGCTGAGGGGCCGGACGAAGTTCGAGGACGGATTCTACGACGGCGAAGCCCTGAAGATGATGAACGCGAGGAACATCAATGTCAGCGGCGGCAGTTTCACCACCTGCGACCGGGACACGGCCCCCCATTTCCGCTTCTGGTCGAAACAGATGAAAATTCTCGTGAACGACAAGGTCATCGCCAAACCCGTCGTGCTGTACGCGGGCCGCATCCCCGTGATGGCACTGCCGTTCGCGCTCTTCCCGATCAAAAAGGGGCGGCATTCGGGGTTCCTCATCCCGCGGTACGGGGAGAGCACGCTCGAGGGCCGGTACCTCAGGCGCATCGGGTACTACTGGGCCCCCAATGATTACCTGGACGTCTCGCCCACATTCGATTTCTTCGAGAAGAGCGGCTTTCTCTTCGGCGCCGACCTGAATTACCAGGTCCGGTACAAGCTCAGCGGGTCGGTGTCCGGATCCTGGACGCGGAAGGATTTCGAGGCGTCCGGGACGAAAGAGAGGCGCTGGGACCTCAGCATGCGGCACCGTCAGCAGATTTCGCAGTCGGCTGAGCTGAATGTCAGCGGCAATCTGGTCAGTTCCGGCACCTTCTACAGGGAGATGAGCCTCAGCCGGGAGAGAAGGCTGCAGCAGGAAATACGGTCGAACGCCACGCTGACCCAGCGGCTGGGCGGGAAATGGAGCCTGGCCGTCAACCTGAACCAGACGAAGAACCTGAGCACGCAGAATGTCACGGAGAGCCTGCCGCAGATCACGCTCCGGAGCGGGCAGTCTTCCCTCTTTCCGGTGTCGAAGGACGGCAAGCGCCGCGGCGAGAGCGCCTGGTACAACCAGATCTACTGGTCGTATTCTTCCACGGGCCTGTCCCGCCGCGTCAAGCGGAAGTCGGGCGACGAAGAGGGCGTGTTCACCGATCGGCGCAGGAGCGGGTGGGACCACACTCTCCGGCTGTCCAGCACGCAGAAACTGCTCGGCTGGATCAACTGGAATCCTTCCCTGAACTACCGGGAAACGTGGTACGACCGGAGCTTCACGGTCGAGGGGTTCGACGCCGGCGGCAAAGCCCTGCCGTCCGCCGAGGCCGGATTCCATTCGAGACGGATTTTCGATGCGTCCGCCAATTTCGGGACCAAGGTGTACGGCATTTTCTATCCAAAGCCCTTCAAGTCCGTGTCGATCCGCCACGTGGCCCAGCCCAGCGTGGGCCTTTCTTATCAGCCCGATTTTTCAGACGCCCGGTACGGGTACTTCCAGAACGTCGCGGATTCAACCGGAACGATCAAGTCCTATGACCGGTTCGAGAACCCCGACTGGTTCGGGAGTTCGCTTTTTTCCGGAACGCCCCGCGAGGGCCGCAAAGGCCTCACCTACGGGCTCCAGAACCTGTTTCAAATGAAGGTGGGCGAAGGCGACAAGGCCAGAAAGCTGGATCTGTTCAGCGCGGATTTCTCCGGCGCCTACAACTGGAAGGCGAAGGAATTCAAGTTCAGCGACCTGTCCGCAGTTCTCCGGGCGAGTCCCGGATCCGCCTTGAACCTGAGCCTCTCCTCCCGGTACACCTTTTACCCGAACGACGAGACCGGAAAGCCGGTGAGTGAACCCTATGTGGACCGCATCGACTGGCGCGACTGGAAAAGCGTGTTCCGGTCCCGGTGGCTCAGGCGGACGAACCTGTCCGCGGACATCGGGTTCCGCTTTTCCGGAAAGGCGGGATCCAATGCCGCGGCCGCGGACTCGTCGTCCCCTTTCGGCGGGGACGGCTCCGGATGGCAGCCCAGATCCGCGCCGAACAGCCGGCTGGACGACGAACCGGGCGGACCCGTGGACATGGCCATTCCCTGGAGCCTGAACGCCTCCCTCGCCTACAGCGAGAGCGAGAACCGGTCCAATCCCGCCAGAACGGACAGGACGTTCTGGGTCCGCAATTCCCTGGATTTCAACCTGACCCGGAACTGGAAGGTTTCGTATTCCAACCAGGTGGACGTCGAGCTGAAGAAGGCGGTCAGCCAGGACATCAGCCTGTACCGCGACCTGCACTGCTGGGAAGCGCAGGTGCTCTGGACCCCGACCGGGTACAACAAGCGGCTCTATTTCCGAATCAACATCAAGTCGCCCATGCTCAAGGAGCTGAAGATCGAGAAGGGAACCGGGAGCCGGGGGCTGTACGGGTACTGACAGTTCAAAGTTCAAGGTTCAAAGTTCAAAGAAAAAGCAGTTTCAGGTTCCGGGTTGAAAAAACGTTATTCCCCAGGGAGGTGTCCGATGAAACGCCCGCGATTCCTGCCCGCAACCGCTGTCCTGACCCTCATCCTTCTATTCGCCCGCTGCGGGGACACGGGACCGGCCATACCGGATTCCATGGAAATGCCGGAAGCCGCCGCCCGCGTGGTCGCCGAAGCCACGGCCGGCCTGGTCCCCGTGAACGGCGAAATCCGCGTCCGGTTTGTCGAGCCTGCGGCGGATCCCTCCATGATTTCCGCGGATCCGTCCCGTCCAAAATTCCTGCCCGGGAAACTCTTCGGATTCGAGCCGAAAATCAAGGGCTCCGCATTCTGGCTGGACGACCGGACTTTGGTCTTCAAGCCGGCCGGAGATCTCGAGGCCGGTAAACAATACAGGGGCGGCCTGGACCTGTCGGCCATCATCAGCCGCAAGGAAGGCGACCCGCTCCCGGTCATGCCGCTTCAATTCACGGCCGCGTCACTGGCTCTGGCGTCGTTTGAAGGGGATTTCGAGCTGGTGGACGGAAATGACCCCAAGAAACTGGTGTATGCCGGATCCATGACTTTCACGCAAGGCGTGCCGCAGAAGGATCTGGCCGGGGCCGTATCCGTGACGGTCAATGACCGGAAATGGGACGTATCCCTTGAACCCGAAGGCTCCGGGGCAAAAGCCCGTTTCAAAACCGCGGCCATTCCCAGGGACGACACGCAGAAAACGCTGTTGTTCCGGATCTCGGCCGGGAAGCTCGGACTGGCCGAGGACATACAGAAAAGCGCCTTCCTCCCGCCGTTGACGGACATGGAAGTGACGGACGTGACCGCGGCCGCGGGGTCGAAGGAGACCGCCATCACGATCCGGTTCTCAGACGACCTCGACAGCCGCCGGTCCATCGGCGACCGGATCACGCTGGAACCTGCGGGTGATTTTGTTTTCGCGGCCGAGGGCCGGGAGGTGAAGGTCACGGGCCCGTTCGATTTCGGAAAGCCGTATACCGTCACCGTGGCCAAAGGCATACGTAGCAAATGGGGCACGTCGACCCGGGCCGAGACCCGGCACACGGTCACGGTCGAGGACATGAAGCCCGAGATCCGTTTTTCGAGCGAAGGGGTATACGTCGCTTCGTCGGCGGGCCGGAAGATCCGCTTCGAGACCGTCAACGTGCGGCGGGTCCGCCTGAAAATCGTCCGTGTCTTCGAGAACAACCTCGGGCAGTTCCTCCAGATGAAGAACCTGGCCGGCCGCACGGGCGCGGAGGACTGGGACTATGAGGGCGGATATGTCCCCGGCGGCATGGAGCGCGTCGGCGTCGATGTCGCGAACGACACCCTGGAGATCGGGGACAGGCGGAATGTCCGCCTCGTGCACGAACTGGATCTGAACCGGATCGTCCGCAATGAAGACCGGGGCCTGTACCTGATCCGCCTGAGTTTCGAGCGGAAGGACATGCTGTACAAGAACATCGCCGAATCGCCCGAGGGCGGGGGCTATTATTCAGGCGAAGTCGAGGATCCGGGGTCCTGGTACTATCTCTACAATCACGGCACGATTGAAAAGCCGGTTGTTTTCAGCGACATCGGCCTGACCTGCAAGAAAGCCGGCGGCCGTTACTGGGTCATGGCCACCAACCTCCAGAGCGCGCAACCGATGTCCGGCGTGGCCGTGACGCTCCGCACCTACCAGAACCAGGCGGCGGGCCGTGCGGAAACGGACGGATCTGGCGTCGCGGAAATCCCGGACGTGAAGGACGATATTTTCTACGTGGAGGCGGAGAAGGACGGCCAGAGGAGCGCGGTCAAGCCGTCCGAGATGGGCTGGGCCCTGTCCGGTTTCGACACCGGGGGGGAGGAGGCCGCCCCGGACGGAATCCGCGCGTTCATCTACTCCGAGCGGGGCGTGCACCGGCCCGGAGACACGGTGTACCTCGGATGCATTCTGCGCAACCCCGACGGCACCTTTCCGGACCGGCATCCCGTGACGCTCAGGGTGTTCAATCCGAGGAACCAGCTCGCCTACCAGGAAACGTCCAAAAACAGCGTGGACGGATTCACGGGGTTCAGGTTCACCACGAACGCGGACGACCCCACCGGCCGCTGGATCGCGCGGTTCCAGGCCGGCGGCCGTTCTTTCGAATACGGGCTCAAGATCGAAACCGTGGTGCCGTACACCCTGAAGGTCGGCCTGACTTCGGACAGCAAAAAGGCCGGCCCCTCGGACAGGACCGTTTCCTTCGGCCTGTCCGCGGATTACCTGTTCGGCGCGCCCGCGGCCGGGCTTGAAGCCAACCTGGAAGCGGTTCTCAGAAAAAGAGACCTGTCATTCAAATCCTTCCCCGCGTTCCGTTTCGACAATCCGGTTCTCGAAACCCGTTACGATTCGGAAACCGTGTTCAGCGGGGTAACGGACGGCCAGGGCAGGGCCCGGGCCGTTTGGGAAATGCCCTCACTGAAAGGCGCCGCGTCCGGCCTCGAGGCGGTCGTGACGGCGCGGGTGATCGAAAAGGGCGGCCGGCCGAACGGCGCGGTTCTGGTCCTGCCGGTCGACCCGTATCCGCGGTACGTCGGCATACGGCCCGCGGACCAGGCCGGCTGGCTGAGAACCGGCGCGGCGCTCGAGCTCCCCGTGGTTCTGGTCGATCCGGAAGGGAATCCCGCGCCCGGCCGGACGCTGAACGTCCGGGTTTTTCTGAACCGCCAGCACTGGTGGTGGGAATACGAGGAGGAGTCCGATTCCAGACTCCGCTTCAAGGCCGATCGTGAGACACGCCTGGTTCATCAGACCGTTCTGGTCTCGGCCGAGAAGCCGGCGCCGCTGTCCTTCACGCCGGACAAGCCGGGCCAGTATTTCATCGAGATCCAGGACGGCCGTGACGGGCATACCGCCGGATTTTTCTTTTCCGCGACGGCCTGGGGCGACATCCCGGCTGGGGCGGAGGGGCCGGATCTGCTGACCCTGAAGACGGACCGCAATGAGTACCGGCCGGGCGACAGGGCCGAGATCCGTTTCCCGTCGCCCCGGTCCGGCACGATACTGGTCACGGTGGAGAAGGGGCAGGACATCCTTTCCTTCCAGCGGGTGGACCCGCCGAAAAAGGGGGAGTGGGCGAGCGTCACGGTGCCGGTCACGGAACGCATGCTCCCGAACGCCTATGTTTCGGTTTCCGTCATCCAGCCTCTCGGGAAAACGGAGAACGACCGGCCGATCCGGATGTACGGTGTCGTTCCGCTGTCCGTGACCGACCCGAAAACGCGGCAGGCGGTCACGCTCACGGTTCCCGCGAAGTACGAACCGGAGAAAAAGGGATGGGCGGAACTGCGCACCGGAGACGGAAAGCCCTGCCAGTTCACCCTGGCCGTGGTCGACGAGGGCCTGCTCGATCTCACCCGTTTCGAGACACCGGACCCCTGGAAGTCGTTCCACCGGAAAGAACGGCTCGGCGTCGGCACGTACGACCTGTTCGGCCGGGTCGCGGGCGCGAACCGCGGCGACGTGTTCCGGACATTCTCGGTCGGGGGCGGACTGGACGAGGAATACCGGCAGTCCCAGCTCGGGGACGCGAAAGCCAGGCGCTTCAAGCCGGTCGTGTTCTTCGCGGGCCCGATGAAAACGGACGGGAAGGGGTTCGGCCGGGTCGAATTCGACATGCCGAATTACGTGGGATCCGTGCGCGTCATGGCCGTGACCGCGGCGGGCCCGCGCTACGGATCCGCGGAGAAAGCCGTGGCCGTGAAGAGCGGGCTCATGGCCGCGGTCTCCCTGCCGCGGGTTCTCTCGCCGAACGACCGGGTGCGGCTGCCGGTGACTGTGTTCGCCATGGAACCGGACGTGCGCGACGTCGAAGTGACCGTGAAAACCCGGGGTCCGGTCCGTGTCGTCGGAGACGGATCCAGGCGGCTGTCCTTCTCCGGGGAGGGCGAGAAAGACGCGGAGTTCGAGCTGGCCGTGGATCCGTCCGTGGGAACCGCGGTGGTCACGGTTCAGGCTTCCGGCGGCAGGCATCGGGCCTCCTCTGAAACCGAAATCGCGGTGCGGTCCGCTTCACCGAGAGTATATGAAACGCAGGTGCGTGACATACAGCCGGGCGGGAGCGTCTCCCTGACGGTTCCGGACCGCGGCGTGGAGGGCACCAACCGGGCGAAGGTCACGGTGTGGCGGCGTCCGCCCGTGCGGCTCGGCGAAAGACTGCAGTGGCTGCTCGATTATCCGTACGGATGCCTGGAGCAGACGGTCTCGGCCGTTTTCCCCCAGCTCTATCTCAAGGACATTCTGGCCGAGGGCGCGGTCAATCCGGCGGAGATCGACCGCAACATCAATGACGCCATCACGCGGCTGGGCAAATTCCAGCTGGCGTCCGGCGCGTTCACCTACTGGCCCGGGGCCGGAGAGCCCTCGGTCTGGGCCACGGATTACACGGGACGCTTCCTCGTGGAGGCGAAGAAGCTCGGGTACGCGGTGCCGGACGACCTCTACCGCAAGTGGCTGTCCTGGGAGAAGAAGCGTGCCCAGGTTCACGCGGAGCCCGCCTTCGTCCAGATCCACAGGCTGTACCTTCTCGCCCTGGCCGGAGAGCCGCAGATCGGGGCCATGAACGCGGTGCGCGAAGACAGCCTGGCGGTTCTGAACGACGCGGCCCGGTGGATGCTCGCGGCCGCGTATCAGCTCGGCGGCGCCGAGAAAACGGGGCAGGAGATACTCGGCACCGCGGGCACCAGGACTCCGGGCGCTTCCCGGTCCCGTTTCCACTGGAATTTCACGTACGGCTCCGATTTGCGGGACCGGGCGCTGATACTCGAGCAGGCCGTCTTCTTCGGCCGATGGAACGAGGCCAACGGCATCATCGACGAATTCACCAGGCTCCTGAACACGGACGAGTGGTTCTCGACCCAGACGCTCGGCACCATGCTGCTCGCCATGGGCAAGGCCTTCCGGAGCGACAAGTCCGGGGGCACGCCGGTTCTCTCCGGCTCGATACGCCTGCCCGACGGCACGACCCGGAAATTCAAGACGGAAAAGTTCAGCTTCACCGCGGAGGTCCTCTCCGGTTTCGGAAAGACGGCCGAGGTCCGGCTGGACGCGTCGTCGAAAGTGAACCGGGCTTACGCGGAGCTGTCCTGGAACGGCGTGCCGCTGGTTCCGGACGTTTCCCCCCTGGCCCGCAATCTGACCCTCGACGTGGAATGGCGCGGAGAGGACGGCGGGATTTTGAATCCGTCCGTCCTGAAGCAGGGCACGGCGTTCTGGGGAATCTTCCGCGTTCAGCCTTCGGAAACGCATCGTCAGTTCATCGAGAATGTGGCGCTGACCCAGGTGCTGCCCTCCGGATGGGAGATCGAGAACCAGCGGGTGACAGGCGGGGATCTTCCGGCCTGGGCTTCGGACCTCCCCTCCAACGCGGCCGCGTTCACGGACATCCGGGACGACCGGATCATGTGGTTCTTCGATCTGCGGAACCCGCAGCAGGGATTTCTCGTCAAGATCAACGCGGTCTCCGCAGGGGATTACGACCTGGCTCCCGCCCTGTGCGAGGCCATGTACGACAACCATTACCAGGCGCGCGCGGGCGGCGGGAAGGTGCGGGTGGAGGGCCGGTAAAAGTGTTTCGTCGGGGCGACGCGTTGTGTCACATCTGAAGGG
>JAUCQC010000145.1 GCA_030372965.1 bacterium | reverse complement strand
GGCGGTTCCGGTTCCGGTTCCGGTTCCGGTTCCGGTTCCGGTTCCGGTTCCGGTTCCGGTTCCGGTTCCGGTTCCGGTTCCGGTTCCGGTTCCGGTTCCGGTTCCGGTTCCGGTTCCGGTTCCGATTCCGGTTCCGGGTGCGGGTGCGGGTGGAAGGCGTGTGCGGGGCGCCTGGAAGATGGTGTCCGAGTCGGGCCGGGGTTCCCGTTCCGGCTCGCGTCCAGTTAGGGGTGGCGTGACGTCCGGGGCATGGGGGCCGGGGGCTGCCGAGAGCCCGGGGGCCGACAACCGCGACGGGGACTGGAGTAGTGCTTGGATTGGAGGAGGGCGAGGGACGCGTCTGGTTCGGCGCACGCTTCGGCACGGAGGCGATGTCGGGTTTGTCGGCCGCCGTCGGAGCTGGAGCCCCCGGAGCCGGGTCGATGCGTCCGAGTCTCGGGCTAGGCTACCGGTAGCCCGTCTCACCTCGGCCAGCGTTGCCAATGGCTACCGGTAGTCCTTCGGCGAGCTCGGACGCCGCCGACCGGCTACCGGTAGCCACGATTCGGTCCCTTCGAGTGGGCGCGATGGTGGAATCCGGGGCGCGCGGCTCGCGAGACTCCGTCGAGCGGCTACCGGTAGCCTTTGCGCGCTCTCGAGGGACTCGACGGGGCTACCGGTAGCCTTTGCGCGCTCTCGAGGGACTCGATGGGGCTACCGGTAGGCTTTGCGCGCTCTCGAGGGACTCGATGGGGCTACCGGTAGCCTCCCGCCGAGGCTTGCGGCCTGCGTAGAGCCTACCCGTTGCCTCGGAGGCCACGTTTGCGCGGGGCCGCGGAGCGGGCGGCTGTCGCTTACTCGTCGTTCACGGGGAGTCGCTCGTCCGCCGGTTGCGCTCGACACTCGGTCCCGCTTCGATTCTTGGCGACTGCGACACACGGGAGCGATCCGAAGCGTCGAGCGGGACTCGGGCATCTGCGTCCCGATCGTGGGACGCGGCGGCAAACGCTGCGGGGGCTCGGTAGGAGCAAGCCAGTAGGTTTCACGTGAAACGTTCGGCCGCTGTGGCTGCGTGCGAAGCCGGCAGCGTTGCCCGGACGTGCCGAAAGACCCCTCCGGCCCGGGGTCGCTCCACCTGGACCGATGACGTGAGGCGGACGCGAAGCCGGGCCTGTCTCTGAACCGTCCGCGTCCAGGGGTCACGCGGTCCCTTGCCTGGACCCGGATCCCGTCCGGTGCGCCGGTGGAGCCACTGAACCCGAGAGCCGCTCTGGATCATTTCGGGTCTAGCGCGCGGGCTTCGGGAGTCGCCCAGCCTCGACATTCGCCTTCCACCGGCACCGCTCTGCGTGGCGTCGACTGCCGCGTCCCCTCCCCGCCCACGACCGGGCGGACGCACCGGGATTTGGGGTGTCACCTGGAGGCGGATGCGAAGCGTCGCGACCACCCGCCCGGAGACGGGCACCCACGGCCAGGCGGACCAGGTCAATCCGGGCGGCACGTCGTAAGCAATCGGCGTCCAATCCTCCGCGCGTCATCCGTATCCCCAGGATAACCCCCATGTCCCGCGACTGGCCGAAGCCAGGAGTTTCACGTGAAACATCTGCCGTGAAGCCGACCCACCCCACTCCCGACACAGCGCCCGAAACCCCGCGCAATCCGCGACGAGCACTCCCTGGCCAAGCCAAGCCACGCGGGTGCTGGAGAGCAATGCTTCCGGACCGACCCGTCTCCCCGGCATCGGAGAACTCCCCGCGCGCTACGCGGCCCACAAGCCGCCGTCGCCTGCGTGGTGAGGCCGTCGAGGCCGACCGCCAGTCGCCAGCGGCCACGCGCGCCACGTGAGCCCCGAGGCGTCACCGCCAAGGTGTGGCCGACCGACTCGATCGATCATCACCAAGCGATGCGCCGCGCAGCGCCAAAGCCAGAAGTCGCATTCGCCACCCCCGGCGAGGGCCAGCCGAAACCACCGACCACCCAACCACAGCAGCGTTGCGCGCAGCCCCAACTGAAGTTCCGCCGCGGTGAAACTGAGCCACCCGCCGCAGGCCGATCCCCCATCTCCGGATGGGCCGGACCGGAGATCCGCTCGGGAGTGCTGCGGATGGAAAGAGTGCATGTGCTTCGGCACGAGCTGCGGGTGGGAGGGCGCTCGGACCGAAAGGCGGCCGCCGCCCCTGCCGTCCCGCGATCCGCCGCCGACACGCGTCTACCGCGCACATGCACCTCCGCTCGAGCTCCCGGGCCGACGCCATCTGCCGCGGCCCTTCACCTGGAGCCCCAAGACCGGGGCATGCCGCGCCACCCCCAATGAACTCACCGGGACGGCTGACACGCCCTCCCCCTCC
>JAUCQC010000144.1 GCA_030372965.1 bacterium | reverse complement strand
GGCCCGCCACATCCACGCGAACTCGCCGCGGCGCGACAAGCCCTTCATCGCCATCAACTGTGCCGCCCTGCCGGAGACGCTGCTCGAAAGCGAGCTGTTCGGCCACGAGAAAGGCGCGTTCACGGGCGCGATCCGCCAGAAACGGGGACGGTTCGAGCTCGCCGACGGGGGCACGCTTTTCCTGGACGAGATCGGCGACATCACGCCCTCCACCCAGGTCAAACTGCTCCGCGTCCTGCAGGAGCGCGAATTCGAGCGGGTGGGCGGGGAGGAGACGATCCGCGTCGACGTGCGCATCATCGCCGCCACCCACCGGGACCTGCAGGCCGAGGTGAAGGCGGGACGCTTCCGCGAGGACCTGTATTACCGGCTCCACATACTGCCGGTGCGGCTTCCGCCGCTACGGGAACGGCGGGAGGACATACGGCTTCTGGCCGATCATTTCATCCGCAGGATGTCCTCGCAGATGCGGAAGCCCGGAGTCACCCTCTCCGAGGATGGCCTCCGCATTCTCGAATCCTATGACTGGCCCGGCAATGTGCGTGAACTGGAGAATGTTCTGGAACGGGCGCTGGTCCTTTCGGATGACAATCGGATCGGATCGGAGAATCTTTCTTTTCTCTCGTCCGGACTTGAAGGCATGGATGTTGCGAAGGACGGCATGGATCTGGACGCCACGCTGGAAGCGGTTGAGAGACGGCTGCTTGAAAAAGCCATGAGCCTGTCCGGCGGCGTCAAGGCCAGAGCGGCCAAACTGCTGAACATCAAGGAAAGCGCGCTCTACTATAAACTTGAAAAATATGGGATTAGTCCCGGATCGGGCCCGCCATGAAGACGATTCATTCCATCGTTTTCCTCCTTTTTCTGCATGGGTTGAACCCCCTGAACGCGTCCGGTTTTTCCGGCACGGATGACCTGGAATCCCTCGAAAAACTGAGCCTTTCGATTGAAAAATCGTTGGATTCACTGCAGTCCGTCCGGAGCCGGATTCAGAAGGACGGCGAAGCGGTTGCCGCTCAGATGGACATGCTCCGTTCGAAGGAGATGCTCAGCCCCAAGGAGCACAGGCAGATGGAGAAATGGCTCCAGACCTCCCAGCGGCTGGACGCGGAGATGAACCGGCTGAGAAAAGATCTCGATGACTGCCGGAAGAGGCGGGATGTAACCGTGGGCCGGTTGATCGACGCGATTCAGGCGGCGCTCATAGGAATCCGGGAGGAGGCGGAAAACGCGGACAGCAGGCGGAAGGTTGAGCTGGCGGCGGTTCTGCAGGATCTGCTGAACCGGAAAACGGCGTGGGAATCGCGCCTGTCGGCCGGACCCGCGCCGGTCCGGCAGACGGATCCGGTGCTGCTTCAGCCGTGGAACAGCCCGGAGGACATCCGCCTGAAAGCGAACCTGCTTCAGGACGAGGCCGAGTCCACCCGGGACGAAATGCGGAGAATCAACGGACGCATCCGGTCGCTCCGCGAGGAAAGGGATGTGCGCCGGAACGTGGCCGAACTGTCGCGGGAGTTCGCGCTGTTCAACGAGCAGGATGAACTTGTGGGCCGGCGCATGGAGTACGGCCAGCCGGCCGGAGACAAGGAAACCTTTGACGACCGCGGGAATCCGATCGGAACGACTATCGGTCCGCCGCCCGCGGAAGGGACGGGTCCGGAACTGCCGTCCGGCTGGATCGCGGAAGGGGCCGGCGCGGAAAGCGAACCCGCCGACCTGAACTCCCGCATCGAACGGCTGGAGAAATACAGTCGCAGGCTGGCGGCGCGCGCGGACAGCCTCTCGGCCAGGGCCCGATGGTTCCTGAAAAGGGCCGCGGAAGCCGCGGACTGAGCGGCCGGCCCCCTGATGAAACCGCTTCCCGCCTTCATTTTCATCCCGGCGTGGCTCGCCCTGACGATTCCGCCCGCGTCGGGCGGACAGGGCGCGGCGCGGATTTCGATCGCGGTTTTCAGCGACTCCAATGTCTTCGAATCGGACAGCGCCGCGGTTCCGGACCGGATCGGCCGTGTGTGGGCGGAGATCGGGGGCCGTGTCCGGCCGGCCGGCCGCCTGGCCCTCTCCGCGGATTACTCGGGGGGCGCGGACGTGTACTCGGCCCATCCGTCCGAGACCCGGCACGTGCATGCGGCCTGCCTTTCGGCGGAGACCGGAACCCGGAAGGCGTTTTCGGCCGGGGCGGAATTGCGCGGCAGAACCAAGACATTCCTGCGGGACGGCCGGGGATACGCGGCCTGGAACGCGTCGCCTTATGTCCGAATGAACCTCTTCGGCCGCGCGGTGATGCGGCTCGGATGGTCGGCGGGCGGCTTCGACTACACGCCGTCCAGCGCCTTCGATTTCCGCTCCTCTGAATGGAGCGCGGCCCTGGAATCCTCGCCCCTGCCGTCCGTCAAGTGGTCGCTCCGGGCGTGCTCCCGGTCCCTGGAATTCGAGAGGCGCGCGGTCGGGCGCGTCGGGCGGGAAACACCCGAACCGGAGTGGCGGTTTCTGGACGAACGCCAGAGGGACCGGAACTGGGAGACAGCCGCTTCGATCGAAGCCTACCGGTACGGCCTGTGGACGTGCCGGTTTACCCTGCAGGGAAACCGGTCCAACAGCTTCGGCTATTCATACCGGGATCCTTTTCTCGAATTCGGTTTCGGCAAACTGCTGCCCTGGGGCCTCAATGTCCGCGCGTTCTGGACGCATCGGAAGAAGACGTACGCCGACGGTCTGGCCGCGCTCATTCGCGTCCGTCCGGACGCGGAGGACGAAACCAACAGCCAGGCCCTGGTGGATCTCTCCCGCCGGTTCGGAAACGGATGGACCGGCCGGCTGAGGGCCGCGCGGTACAGGAACGAATCGCCGATCCGGGCCTTGTACTACCGCAAGACGATCGTTTCGCTGGGACTGACGCGGGAGTGGTGAGCGGATCAGGCAGGAGGCTGGAATGAGACGAACGGTCGTGGCACTTGCGGTCCTCTCCGTTCTCCTCGGAATCGCCGGGTGTGAGCGTGATGGATCGATTCTTTCACCGTCCAGGGGCGCCGGACTGGAGTCCGATTTCGCGGTGTACCGGGCGCTTCTCGGAGACACGACATTCATGCCCTGCCCGGTCGTGGCGATGGTGGACAGCACGGCGATCGGACCGGGCGGCAGGACCGAAGCCTACGGCGAATTGATCCGGGAGCGCCTGACGGGCCTGTCGGTTGATACTTGGAACAGCTTTCAGAGACGGAACCGGAACCGGGTTTCGATCAGGGGTTTCCGGTGTCCGGGAAGGAGCATCGTGTTTCTGGACGCGCGGTCGTCCTGGGATTGGGAGCGGACCGTGCCCGGGTCCTGCGGCGCGGTCACGGTGTCGCTCGCGGGTTTCAACCGGGACGGGACCGAGGCGCTGGTTTACGGGTCCGTGTACTGGGCTCCTCTGGCCGCTTACGGATCTTTGATCCATCTGAAGAAAAAAGACGGGGAATGGGGCGTGAGCCGGTCCGTGATGATATGGATTTCATGACCGCCCCTTTTCCAATCCATGGAGGAATTTCAGATGAGAAAAACCCTGTTATTCGCGTCCGCTCTCATGGTCTTGTCCTGCGACCGGGACCTGTCCACGATCGGGAACGCCGATCCGCAGCCGGCCCGGGAATTGACCGCCCTGGAAAAACGCGTGTCCGAGGCCTCCAACGCTTTCGGCTTCAATCTGTTCGCCGAAGTGTGCAGGGAGGAGGGCGTGAAGAACGTCTTCGTCTCGCCCTTCTCGGTTTCGATGGCCCTGGGCATGACTCTGAACGGCGCAGCCGGCGGGACCGAGGCGGACATGCGCTCGGTCCTCGGGTTCGAGGGCATGTCCCAGGACGAGGTCAACGCCTCCTATCGGGGCCTCCTCGACCTTCTGCCGGCGGCGGATCCTGAAACGGTCATGGAAATCGCGAATTCCATCTGGTACCGGATGGGCTATCCGGTTCTGCCCGCCTTCGTCGATGTGAACCGGCAGTGCTTCGACGCGGCGGTCCGGGAGCTGGACTTCTCCGACCCGGCCGCGCCGGATGTCATCAACGGCTGGATTTCGGACAAGACGCACGGCCGCATCGACGAGATGATCGGTGACATCGATCCGATGACGGTGATGTTTCTGATCAATGCGGTTTATTTCAAGGGAACCTGGGTGACCGCCTTCGATCCGAAGACCACGCGGGACGAATATTTTTATCCCGCCGGCGGGTCCGCCCTGCCCTGCAGGATGATGTCGCAGAAGTCGGAGATCGGATATTTCCGGACATCGGATTTCCGCGCCGTGGAACTGCCGTACGGCAACGGCCGCTTCGCCATGGCCCTGTTCCTTCCGGAGGAGGGGCGCTCCACGGACGATTTCATCCGGGGATGGACGGAAACCGCGTGGCGGGGATGGAGAGGGAACTTCGTCAAACGGGAAATGAACCTGTATCTCCCGAAGTTCAAGGTCGAGTACAAAATCACGCTGAGCGACGCGCTGAAGGCCCTGGGAATGGCCGCCGCTTTCGACGGCAGGGCCGATTTCAGCCGGATCACCGGAAGCGTCGGTCCCTATATCAGCGATGTTTATCACAAATCGTTCGTCGAAGTGGACGAGAAGGGAACGGAAGCCGCGGCCGTGACGGTCGTGGAGATCCGGGAGACTTCCGTGGAACCGGACGAAGGCACGATTCGCTTCGACCGGCCCTTCGCCTTCGCGATCTACGACAAGACGTCCGGGACGATGCTGTTCATGGGGAGAATCGAAACCCTGACGCAGTGATCCTTCCTGCGGGACCGAAAACGAAGAGGCTCCGGAAATCCGATCCGGAGCCTCTTTTTCATTCCATTGTGCCCGCCGGCCCTACCGCTCCAGCACCATTTTCCGAACCGTCGCGTTCCCGCCCGCCTGCAGTCGGATCAGGTACACGCCTGACGGCGCGGGGAGGCCGTTTTGACCCATGCCGTCCCACGCGAGCGCGTGCTCACCGGCCGGGAAGGTCCTGTCCGCGAGAGCGGCCACGCGATGTCCCATCAGGTTCCAGACCTCCGCCGAGACACGCGACGGGACGGCCAGGCGGAACGAGAAACGGGTGTAGGGATTGAAGGGATTGGGATAGTTCGGAGACAGGGAGAACGCGGCCGGGAGCCCGGCCGGGCCGTCCGCGCCGGAGGTCATGCTCACATAAGCCCGGATCAGGTAGACGAAAACCGAATCCTGCTGCGGCCCCACGGAATACCAGTTGGGCGGACTGGATCCCCCGGGGTCGTTCATCCAGGTCAGGCTGTGGTCCGATCCCGTCCGCTTCTGCTCCGTGACCATGACCCGCTGGCCCACGGTTCCCGCTCCCTGGCAGATGAAGGCCACGGCGAAAGGCGACCCCGCGTCGATGTCGTAAGCCGTCAGGTCAATGGTCGCCCAGTTCTCGAATGGAACCGGGTAGGGCACGGGAGTTTCGGTGGCGATGGACGCGGTCACGGGGAAAGCCAGGGGTTCGCCGAGCGGTGTGGGCCGGGTGTTGCCGGTGTGCCGCCAGACGCCTCCCGTGATCTGGCCCGCGCGTCTCAGGGCCACCCGAACGGAATCCAGTTTCGCCCCGGGCACCGCGTCGAAGGTCACGCAGACCGTGTCCCGGATGGAGAGCGTCAGATAGCCCGAAGGCTCGGTCATGTCCCACTTCAGTTCCGCGGCTCCGGACGCGGATCCGTTGGTGGCGTAGGACACGACGGCCTGCTGGGTCTGATGGGTGTTCATGCAGATGAATGTCCGTTCTCCGGCCGCCGGATCGAGATCGGGCGCGCCGTACTCCACGCCGGGCGTGATGTCGATCACGCGGGGTCCCGCCTCCCCGGTTTCGACCGCCTTGATCAGCAGATTCGGGCTGCCGGTCTCGAACCGGATGCGGAATTCCGGTCCCATCGGGAAACGGAGGTAGACCGCCGCAAGGGGCTCCACGGTCTGCGCGTCCGCCACGGCCTCGAACGGGTATACAATCGGAACGGGTTTCATGAGCCCCGGATCCGCGTATCCGTACCGGGGATCGAAGGACCGGTCGTTGAGCACATTGGCCACGAGCCAGTCCCGGAAGAGCGCGTTGAAATCCCGGCCCAGGGAAACGGCCGTCAGACCCGCGTTGATGCCGGCGATGCCGGTCTTGGCGCTGGCGACCATGGGACGGAAAACGCCCGTCCCCGCCTGCTCGCCGACGTACGCCATGAAGCGCGCGGCGCGCGAATAGTCGCCGTGCACGCCCTCCTCCCCGTACCGCCAGCCCAGGAGCGTGTAGTTTGTTTCGTTGACGTAATGATTCTGGTCGTACATGGGATAACCGCAGACGATCTCGGCCTGGAGCGAACAGCCTTCCTTGACGAAGCTGATCTCCTCGGAGTCCTGCTGCCAGTGTATCATGTGCTGGAATTCGTGCGCCGTGATGCTCATGGACTCACGGATGCCGTCTTCGGAGGAAAGGGTCACCGGGTCGGCGTCGAGGTAGATCATTTCGGCGCGATTGCTGGTCGAGATGTCGTACTCGTTGGTGGAGTCGAAATACCCCCCGACGTATCCGCCCGTCGTCGTGAAATCATCCCGGATGTCCAGAATCAGGATGATGACGCGGGGGTCGCCGTCCACGTTCGGCACGGACCCGAACACGTCGATGTCCGTCCGGTAAATGCCCCGGTTCGGATCGGCCGGGGTCCGCAGGTCGAAGACGTTCCGGATCGAATCGACGGATGCCTGGGTGACGCGGGTTCCCCAGACGGCGTTCTCCACGAAGACATAACAATTGACGCCCACGGCTCGGCAGGTCGAGGCTACGACGTAATCCTTCTCAGTCGTGAAATCGTAGGCGTACCACCCTCTCGTGGATCCCACGGAGAAGGACCAGGCGGTCTTGCGAAGCGGAGCCCCGATCCTCCATTCCGGATGCTGGCGCAGTCCCTCGATGAGGGCGCGTTCGCGCCCGCGGAGCAGGAAGGACGCCGGGATGCGCCGGATCCGCCGGCCCGTCTCCCGCTCGAGCGGGATTTCGCGGGTCTGCGTTTCGGACGGCAGTCCGGCCGGAACCGCGGAAAGGATGAGGATCGGCATCAGGATTCGGACGAGCAGGTGTTTTTGGCGCATGCGGGCTCCTTGTGATCCGCCGGAAACCGGCGGTGGGTCAGTGTGGGGCGGATGAACCGTTCAAGCGGCGGACGGGAAGCCGGCGTTGTTGCCGCCGCGCGGCGGGACGGCGGGGAGCATCAAACCGGACGCGATCCGGCCGGGTTCCCGTCACCGGCGTGTTCCGGATTGTCCAGCGTGAAATAGAAGACGGCGCCCGCATCGGGTTTCCCCTCGACCCAGATGCGGCCGTTGTGCCGGCGGATGATCCGGGCGACCGTGGACAGGCCGATGCCGCTTCCCTCGAACTCCGACTGCAGGCGCTGGAACGGCTTGAACAGCTTGTCCGCGTATTTCATGTCCATGCCGATGCCGTTGTCCCGCACGAAAAACACGCGGCCGCCTTCTCCGTGCCGAACGCCGAACTCGATGCGGGTTTCGGGACGTTTCGACGTGAATTTCCAGGCGTTGCCGAGCAGGTTGGTGAGCATCACTTTCAGCAGATTCGGGTCCCCGTGCACGATCGCGTCCCGGGCGATGACGAATTCGGCTTTTCGGGACGGTTCCGACCGCCGCAGTTCCTCCGCGATCGTCTCCGCCAGACGGCCGATGTCGATGTCCTTGAAATTCATCTCGCTTCGGGCAAGCCGGGACAGCTTCAGCAGGTCATCGATCAGCCGTCCCAGCTGCTGGCTTCCCCTCCGGATGCGCCGGAGATAATCCGCGCCCCGGTCGTCGAGTTTCGGCCCGTATTCATCGAGAACAGCCTGGCTGAACCCGTCCATGGCGCGTAGGGGCGACCTGAGGTCGTGCGAGACCGAATAGGTGAAGGCCTCGAGTTCGCGGTTGGCCTCCTCCAGCTGGCGTGTTCTTTCCCGGACACGCGATTCCAGTTCCCGGTTCCTCGCCTTGATCTTTCCGGTGCGGTTGACGTAACCCGCGGCCACCAGGCCGAGGCCGGCCATCGACGCCAGAACGATGAACCAGGCCGTCTTCCAGAACGGCGGCCGGATCCGGATTTTCAGGGAGACGGCCTTCTCGTTCCAGACGCCGTCGTTGTTGGAGCCCTTCACCTCGAAGACATAATTGCCCGGCGGCAGCCGCGTGTACGTGGCGAAGCGCCTCGGGCCGGCCGGGCTCCACTCCTTCTCGATGCCCGTCAGCCGGAACCGGTAGGCGTTGCGGTCCGGCGCGGAGAAGGACAGGGCGGCGTAGTAAATGGAAAAATCGTTCTGCCGGTGCGACAGTGAGATCTCCGGGGTTTCCGTGATGGACTGCTTCAGGATCACCCGGCCGCCGACCGGCTCACCGACCGGAACGGACCGGTTGAACAGCTGGAAGTCGGTCAGCACGACCGGCGGGATGAATCCGTTGAGTTTCACCCGGTTCGGGAAGAACACGTTGAAGCCGTTGATCCCGCCGAAGAACATCTCCCCCGTGACGGCCGACGCGCAGGCATTGACGTTGAACTCGTCTCCCTGGAGCCCGTCGTTTGAGCTGAAATTGACGAATGTGTCCTTGCGCGGATCGAAGCGCGACAGTCCCTTGGTGGTGCCGATCCAGAGATAGCCTTCCGGGTCCCCCGCGATGGACTGCACGGCGTCCGAGGCAAGGCCGTCCTGCCGTCCGTACCGTCGCCAGCGTCCGGCCGCGGGGTCGAACCGGTTCAGGCCGCCCGGCGTTCCCAGCCAGAGGATTCCGGCGGCGTCCTCGTGGATGCTGAGGACTTTGTTGTCGCTGATGCTGTTTGGATTTCCCGGAATTCTCAGGTAATGGGCGAACCGCCCGGTCGCGGGGTCGAACCGGTTCAGCCCTCCGGCGTCGGTTCCGATCCAGATCCGGCCCGCCCTGTCTTCCCTGATGCACCAGACGATGTTGTCGTTGAATGCGTCCGGGTCCGCGGGATCCGTCCGGTACCGGATGAAGCGCCGTGTTTTCCGATCGAAGCGGTTCAGTCCCCCGTAATACGATCCGACCCACAGATTGCCCCTGCTGTCCTCGCAGAGGCTGAAGATGTTGTCGTAATCCAGTGTGGCGGGATTTCCCGGTTCGCAGTAGAACCGCTCGAACCGTCCGGTTCCGCGGTCCAGACGGTTCAGCCCGACGTCGGTCCCGATCCAAAGCCGGCCGTCACGGTCCTTCTCGATGCAGCGGATCACATCGTTGCTGATGCTCCCGGGATCGTAGGGGTCGTTCTTGAAGCAGACCTGCTCTCCGGTGCGGCGGTCCAGGCGGCAGAGCCCGCCTCCCCAGGTGCCGATCCAGAGGATGCGGCCGCGGTCGTCCGGATCGGCGTACAGCGCGTTCACCGCGTTGCGGTACCGGCCGCCCGCCGCGCCGGAACCGCTCCGGTGAAATTCGAACTGGTTCTTTCTGCGGTCGTACTTGGAAATGCCCCCGAAATCGGTTCCGATCCAGAGAATCCCGGACGCGTCTTCGGCGATGCACCAGACGGCGTCGCTGCTGAGGCTGATCGGATCGTCCGGATTCGAGCGGAAATGCGTGAATCCGTCGGTTTCCCGGTCATACCTTTCGAGGCCCCCTCCGTAGGTGCCGATCCACAGAGTGCCGCCTCGGTCCTCGTAAATGGCCCTCACCGTGTTGTACTGCAGGCTCTTCGGATTCCGTGGATCGGCCATGTACCGCTTGAATTTTCCCGTCCGGCGGTCGAAACGGTTCAGCCCTTTGTCCCATGTGCCGATCCACAGATATCCGCTTCTGTCCTCACCGAAGGAAATCACGTGGTTCCCGCTGATGCTGTTCGGATCGCCCGGCACGTTCCGGTAATGACGGAAGCGGCCCGTTTTGCGGTCGAGACATTCGAGACCCGCGTCCGTGCCGATCCAGAGATTTCCCTGACGGTCCTCATAGATTTCGCGGACCTTGTTGTCGCAGAGGCTGGCGGGATCGGACGGGTTGTGCCGATACCGGACGAACCGGTCCGACTTGCGGTCATACCGGTTCAGGCCGTTGTCCGTGGCGGCCCAGAGACTGCCTTCGGCATCTTCGTAGACGCACCGCACCCGGTTGTGGCTGAGGCTCGTGGAATCGGCCGGGTCGTGGACGTAGTGGATGAAACGGTCGGCCTGGCGGTCGTACCTGTCCAAACCGCCGTCGGTGGCGATCCAGAGCGTGCCGGACCGGTCCTCCCGGATGTCCTTGATGACATTCTGGATGAGGCTGTGCGGGTCGTCCGGGTTATGGCGGAAAATCCTGAATTCGTATCCGTCGTACCGGTTGATACCCTCATACGTACCGAACCAGAGGAATCCCCTGCGGTCCTGGCAGATCGACGTGACGGAACTCTGCGAGAGGCCGTGTTCAATGGAGAGTTTTTCGAACCGGATGGTTTCGGTTTGAGCGTAGAGGCTCGCAAGGGTCCAGCAGAGGAGGCCGAAGAGGAAGGAGGGAAAGGATTTTCTTCGAGCTGTCATGGCCGGCGTCTTTCGCCTCGTGGTTGAAGATGTGGAGCCACAGTTCCTCCCATCTTAAACTTACAAAAATAAAGGACAAAAAGCAACTTCCCGGGGGGCGTTCCTGCAGGGTGACCCGGGGCTGGTTTCGGTTCGGCCGGACCGGATCCTGTCCATGTTTTCGTGCGAGTCCGGTCCTGACAGTGAGCGCGTTTTCCGCTCCGCGGGAGGCTCCTATCGGGCATGAAACATGGAGGATCCCTGTCCGTATATGTGTGAAAAAGGAGGAGGAGATGAGCGAGGTCGAGAGGCAGTTGAGCGAACGTTTTATCTGTTCGAAATGCAAACACCAGGGGGGAAGCGTTCAGAAACTGGCCATGTCCGGCACGGGCCTGTCGAGGCTGTTTGAGGTTCAGCCCTACCGGTACGCCTTCGTCTCCTGCGGCCATTGCGGGTACACGGAGATCTTCAACCTGCGCACACTGGAAGGAAAGGACAATCTGGGGACGATTCTGGAGGTGCTGTTTTCTGATTAAAAACCGGTCCCAAACTCCGGACGACACGTGCGACGCACCTTCGAGGTGCGTCGCACGTGCTTTATCAACGCTTCCTCTCCAGCAGAATTCCGCATCCGACCGTGATGACCGGAATGGCGAGATAACCCAGGCCCACGTCCATGGCATACGTGGCGGCCGGAGTTTTCATCAAGCCGACCAGAACGATCAGATCCAGAGCCCAGTTCAGGACGGTCCAGATCAGGCCGGTCCGGATTCCTGTTTTCACGTGATCCGAGCGCACGGAATCGAACACCCGCACGGTGAAGAACATTCCCGCGGCCGTCATGGTCACGACCATCAGGCTCTTGAACAGCAACAGGCGGGATGCGTGTAGCGGCCACAGGACCGTGGCGACTGCCATGCCGATGATCCAGATCAGCAGGCCGTACACCCAGATTCGACCGGTCGTTTTCATCTCACTTCTCCGCCCAGGCCGGCATGGCATTGAGATACGATTCCGCGCGTTTGCGCAGATCGGCCTTCCTGTCGGGGGTGAACTGCTCCAGCCAGGCGGCAATGCCTTCACGAACGGCCTCTCTGGGCTTGAGTTTTCCCTTTTCGTCGGTGCAGTACTGGCAATAAACCGCCTTCACGTTCTCGGGGAGCGGCATGCCGCAGGACTGGCAGAAACGGGCGTTCATCACAGACCTCCTTTTCGGGTTACAGGTTCCGCTTCCGGTCCGGAAGCTGTCCCAATATAAAAGAGGCTGTGACAGGGGTGTGTCAGGGTTGGGAAAAGAATCGATGCTGGTTTCAGGTTTTTCTAAAAGGCTGAAGCCTTAATTCCAGTCCGGAATTCAGGCTTCAGCCTTTCATGCTTTCGAATTCCGCCCGCCTTTGTACAGGGCCTGTATCTTTCCGGCCTTTTCCGCGAGAAGGTTCCGGATGCGCTCCGGCGACAGGACCTCCAGGTGCTCGCCGAATCCCAGGAGGAAGGAATACACCCATTCATCCTCGGGAAAGACCGCGCCGACCAGCAGACGGCCGACTTCGTCCGTCCGGATCTGTTCCGGATCGAAGAAATCCTCCACGCGGACGCGGACGGCCGGGGAGAACCGGAGTTCGAGTTCCACGAGGTTCGGGCCGGCCGGGTCTGAGGCGAAAACATCCCGGAACGATTCTTCCCTCCGTTCGAAGGTTCCGTCCAGCACCTCCGGATCGGACATGCGGGACAGGCGGAAGAGGCGGTACGCGGACTTCAGCCTGCAGAACGCGAACAGGTACCAGGCGCTTCCCTTGAAAACGAGGGTCATGGGCTCGACGGTGCGCACGGTGCTCTCCCCGCGGTTGTTGCAGTAGGCGAACCGGATCAGGCGCTGTTCCGAAACCGCGCGGTGTACGTCCGCCAGGCGGTCCTTCTGTTTCTTCGTGTACCCCATCGGCAGGATGTCGATGACGACGCGTTCCGAAACCCGGCTGAGCGCGTCCTCCCCCCGGCGCGGGAGCAGGTTGGCGATTTTCTCCACGGCCGCGTCGAGCTCCCGGTTTTCCAGGGCGCTGTTCACGGCGCGGAGGGTCGAGACCAGGGAGACGACGTCCTCGAAGGTCAGCACCTGGCGGTCGATGCGGAACGTGTCCAGTATGCCGTAACCGCCCTGGTTGCCCGCGTGGGAGACCACCGGAATGCCGGCCGAGTTGATGGTGTCCAGGTCCCGGTACACGGTCCGCACGGAAACCCCGAACCGCTCCGCGAGTTCGCGGGCCGCGATCCGGTCGCGGTTCAGGAGCAGGACGGTGATGCCGAGCAGGCGGTCGATGCGCATGAAAAACTTTTCCCTTTAAAAACAAGACGGTAACCTTCCTCAAAAGGTTACCGTCCGAATGGCTCAGGTTTGAACGTTGGCGCGTTCGAACGTTCCAACGTTCAAACGTGTGAACATTTTAAATCGAGTACCCCTGCCGGTAATGCGGCTCCACGTATTCGTTCGCGTCGTCGAAGTTCGTCACCCGCATGGCCTCGGCGTCCCACTCGAGCCTCTGCCAGGGGAAGCGCACGGCCAGGTTGCCCGCGAGCGTGGACTCGGCCAGCGGCCCCGCGTAGTCGAACGGCGAGCTCAGGTCGCCGACGCCCTTGCAGGCATTGACCCAGTTCATCTCGTGGCTCGTGAAGATGCGGGGGATGGTCTTGGCCGGCATGGTGTAGGCGCGCATTTTCTCCTCCGGGATGATGCGGGGCGCGGCGCCGTCCAGGTCGTGGAGTATTTTCCCTCTGTCCCCGATGTACAGGGATCCGTTGACCGGAAGATTGCGGCCCGGCTCCAGCTCCTCGGGTCTCGGGGGCTTGAGCCCGCCGTCGTACCAGAACAGCCGCACCGGGGGCATGGACTCCCGGGCCGGGAATTCGAACGTGACGATGGACCCGGAGGGGAAGGTTTCGCGGTTGTCGACCTTCTCCCATATTTCCTTCGGGTCGACAAGGGCCGCGATGCTGGCTTCCATGGCCGTGGGCTTGGTCAGCTTGAGCGCGAAATAGGTCGGGTCGATGAAGTGACAGCCCATGTCCCCGAGCGCGCCGGTCCCGAAATCCCACCAGCCGCGCCAGGCGAAGGGGTGGTAGACGGGATTGTACCCGCGCAGGGGGGATGGCCCGCACCAGAGGTCCCAGTCCAGTCCGTCCGGCCGGGGCACGGCCGCGGGCCTCTCGGCCACGCCCTGCAGCCACACCGGCCGGTTCGTCCACAGGTGCACTTCGCGCACCGGGCCGATGGCGCCGTCGGCCATCATCTCGGCGATCAGCCGGATGGGCTCCTCGGAGTGGTGCTGGTTCCCCATCTGGGCCTTCACGCCGTACCGGCGGGCCGCTTCGGTGAGCTTTCTCGCCTCGGACACGAGCCGGGTGAGGGGCTTTTGGACATACACGTGTTTGTTCATCTGCATGGCGGCCATGGCGACG
Organism: bacterium; assembly: GCA_030372965.1. Lineage (GTDB taxonomy): Bacteria > Zhuqueibacterota > QNDG01 > QNDG01 > DTFT01 > JAFGAX01. Next base: position 24,271 of record JAUCQC010000144.1, on the reverse strand, counting down.
ACCGCGTGGGTGTGATCGGGCGTCGCGACGATGACCGCGTCGATGTCCCGATGCGCCTTGTCCATCATGTCGCGGAAGTCCCAGAACCGGGCGGCCTTGGGAAATTGAGCGAACACCTCCGAGGCGAGGTTCTCGTCCACATCGCACAGGGCCGTGATGTTCTCCGTGTCCGCCACGGCCTTCAGGTTGGATCGGCCCATGCCGCCCACGCCCACGACCGCGATGTTCAGCCGGTCGTTGGGGCTGAGCGTTCCGGACGGCCTGGAATTTTCACCAGCCCGAAGCCCGGAGGGGAGGATGGTGAACGCCGCGGCGGCGGCGGTCATGCCGCCGATGAAATCCCTGCGGGTGATCCGTTTCTCCGAATCCTTTTTTTCCATAGGGGCCTTCCTTATTTAAAAAAATATAATAGATTGGTCCTTTAGGACCTTCCTTGGTTGAAAGATTTGCCGGCCTGGTCCCTCGGGACCTTCCCTCTATATAACAAGAAAGGATTAAATGCAGTATGGACTGGAAAAGCACTGTTTTTATTTAACCAATTAAAGGGAAAAAGTCAAGGACTTGTGTGGATGCGGGCAGAATGGGTGATACTATTTTACAGGACGGAGAGGACCTCCCGAGGGTTGGTGTCTTCGGCCCCCGGGAGGTCCGGCTGTCCGAATTTAATCCGCTTCCGGAACCGGTTCGTATTCGTATTTCGTTTCCCCGTTGAGTTCGCCGTTCAGATAGGTCCGCGCATAGACGGGATACCCCGCGTCGTCGTAAACATACTCATGGCGCGTTTCCGTCCGGCGCGGTAACCCCATGACGGTCGACTCCGTGACGCTCGTCAGCGGATTGTTCCTGTTGAAGCCGTGAAAGAAATGCATGACCCCTTTCACCTCCGTGAAAGGGTTCAGGAAACGGTCATACTCATACGAGGTGACGGTTTGCGCGACGCCTCCCGAAAAATCCGTCTTTTCGGTGCGGATATTTCCGTCCGAATCGAAGACGAACTCCATCCGGGGCGACGTGGATCCGTCGGCCCACAGCCAGTCGAACACCACCGGCCGTCCCAGGCTGTCGCACCGGACGGCCCACTTGAAGCTGGGCTCGATCCGGTCATCATAGATGTTGAGCTGCGTGACCCGGCTCAAAAACCCCCTGGTGTCGTATTCATAGACGTACCGGTGCAGGGAGGACTCGCCTTCCCCGTAGGCCATCAGTATCTCCTGATCGGCCAACAGGCCATCCTGATAATGAAACTCGCTTGACATCATTTCATAGGTGTAGGCCGGCATCTCGATCAGGGATTGAACCCGGCCTTCGGAATCGTAGGCGATGGAGACATGACCGGCGCGAATGAGGCGTTTCCCGATCGAACGGCCGGATGGGTTTGTCGATCTGTCCCGGCCGCAGCCTGAAATGACGATCGCGGCGGCGATCGTCGCGAAGAGCGCGATTTTTCGATTCATTTGTCCCTCCTGGAGGAGTTCACAGCATCCGTGTGAGCGTCCGGTTCCGCAAATGCCGGAGATCCGGAGAGTCTCGCGGCGGACTCAGTCGGCAGCCGGAACCGGCTCATACTCGTAATCCGTTTCTCCGGCCAGGCTGCCGTTGACATACCACAGGGAATGGATCGGGTATCCCGAGTCATCGTAGGTGTATTCGTACTCCAGGACCGTGACACGGATCCGGCCTCCCTCGCGTGAAATCTCGGTGATTTTCACCGGGTTGTTCTCGTCCGTGCGCGGGAAAATCTCCCGATCACCGATTCGCGCCGGGAACGGGTTTTTCCCCCGGTCGTATTCGTACGTCCGATCGTACAGCGGAATGACCGAATCCCCTTCCTGTGTGAAGCCGGTTCTCCACTCGTACAAGTTGCCGTTCAGATAGTAGACGAATTCATCCTCCGGGAGCGGATTGCCGGTGGTATAAAAACGTTGGTACGCCGTCACCCTTCCGCGGGTGTCGCATTTGATATTCCATCCACCCCTTGAAACAAGCTCCCCGTCCGGATACCGTTCATACAGGTCCCGGATGATCTTCAAACGACCGTTGCCGTCGTATTCGTATACACGCGAGCGGTTTTCCCATCCTCCGGTGCCGTCATACCGGTAACGGATGTTCTCACGGATGAGGCGGTCACTATCGTATACGAACTCATACGATCGGGACAGGCTGATCGTGCGAATCGAATCCACCCCGGACAGACGTCCCTGGTCGTCGTAGGAAAAGCGGATTTGTCCGGCACGGATCAGGCGTTTTGGGCCGGCCGTGTCCGGCGCGTAGACGATACCGGTGGGTTCATCACGGGAGCAGTCGAGGAGCAGAGCGGCCGCGGCCAGGCAAAGAGCCGCAGGAATGAGACGGTTCATGGGACCCTCCTTTCGCCTTTCAGGCGAGATACGGATGATTGGGGATGAAGGACCGGCAGGGCCGGACATCCGTTAGCCGAAATGCGGTTCGGGTCCTCCTAATAATTATAGGTGAGGACGGACTATCCTGTCTCCCGCGATATATTAAAGACAGGCGGTCTCGTATACAGTTACGAATGACTTAAATGAAGGTGTTGAACAAAAAGGAGAGCAAGGGGTATGCGTGGTTCCTCAAGTTATATATTTAAATATAATGTTGAGATATTTAAATGTCAAGCGGAAAGACAGATCCTCAAAGTCGGGTTTCTTCGGGGATCTCAGATTTCTCCGTCACTTTTAACTGTATTGACGTTCTTAACGGTTTTTCTATGTAAAGTAACAGTATTCAGTACCTGGAATATTTTTACGAAAAATCCGTTGACAAAGAAAAATTAGTTTCGTAACTTGCAAACGTTTGCGGAACCAAAGTGGGCCCATTTCATCGGGCGTGAACGGTTCCGCAGAGTCGGCGCAGGTCCGCAATCGAACCGTTCCGCCTGAAACGCACCCGGGCCTACGGCACGCGGCCGGAACCGAACCCTCTCCCGGCATCCCAATCAGAAATGAAACAAACCACGATCAAGGACATAGCCCGTAAAATGGGCGTATCCGTCTCGACCGTATCCCGCGCCCTGTCCGGCCACCCGGATATCAGCGAGGAGACGCGCAAGCGGATCGAGGCCCTGGCCCGTGAACTCGACTACCATCCCAACACCCTCGCGAAAAGCCTCCAGCAGAAACAATCCCAGGTCATCGGCGTCGTGGTCCCCCAGGTCAAGCATTATTTCTTCGCGTCCATCATGTCCGGTGTCACCGACGTGGCCTATCAGGCCGGATTCACGGTCATGATCTGCCAGTCCAACGAGGATTTCGAGAGGGAAAAGAGCAACATCGACGTCCTGCTGTCCCACCGTGTGGCGGGACTCCTGATATCCGTGTCCGTGACGACGAAATCGTGCGAGCATTTCAACCGCCTCAAACAGCGGGGCGTGCCGCTCGTTTTTTTCGACCGCGTCTGCGGCGAGGTGGACGCGCCCACCGTGGTGGTCGATGACTACGACGGGGCCTTTCGCGCGGGCGAGTACCTGGTGCGGAAGGGTTACCGCCGGTTCGGCCACCTGGGCGGACCCGAATTTTTGAGCATCTGCCGCCTCCGGTTCGAGGGATTCCGGGACGCGGTCAGCCGGCTCGGTTGTCCCCTTCGCGACGAATGGGTCATCCGCGGCGGCCTGAACGAGGAGGACGGCGTGGATTCCATGTCCAGACTGCTCAAGCAGGGCGGAGAAAGGCCCGACGCGGTTTTCTGCGTGACCGATCCGGTGGCCATGGGCGCGCTGGTCCGCCTGAAGCAGGAAGGCATCGCCGTGCCGGACCGGATGGCCGTCATGGGATTCACCGACAACCCCATGGCCGATCTCATCGAGCCGCCGCTCACCACGGTCCGTCAGCCGGCGTACGAGATCGGCAGGACCGCGGCCGAACTCCTGATCGAACGGATCTCGAACCGGTCCGGCGACGCGCATCCGGTCCATAAAATATTAAAAACCGAGCTGATCATCCGCAAGTCGGCCTGAAGGCCGGCGTGGAACGCCCGGACGGAAAAGCGTGACCAGTAACCTTTCATTCCCATCTGAGGAGGACGGTTGTATGAAACGAGAACGGCTATGGGTATTGGCGGCCGTGGTGTGCACGGCATTCGCCGTCTCTATCCCGTTGTGGAGCGGCACCACCGGCAGGATTGCCGGACAGGTGACCGACCGGGCCACGGGCCAGCCGTACTACGGCGCGAACGTGATCCTGGTCGGCACCGCCCTCGGCGCGGCCACGGACGCGAACGGTGAATTCAGCATCCTGCAGGTTCCGCCCGGCGTTTATTCGGTGCAGGTGCGGGCCATGGGCTTCAAGTCCGTCACCGTGACCGACGTGCAGGTGCGCATCGACCAGACCTCGCCGGTCGATTTCAAGCTCGACCAGGAGCTCATCCCCGGAGAAACCGTGACCATCAGCGGCAAGCGCGAGGCGGTGAAGCAGGACGTGGCCACCAGCGTGTCGGCCTTCTCGAGCGCCGAGATCAAGGACCTGGCGGTGACCACGGTGAACGACCTCGTGCAGCTGCAGGCCGGCGTCGACAAGGGCCTGGCCATCCGGGGCGGCGACGAGAGCGAACTGCTGTTCCAGATCAACGGCACCACGCTCCGCGATCCCCGCAACAACAAGCCCATCACCGGCGTGGCCCTGAACGCGGTTCAGGAGGTCGCGATGGAGCGCGGCGGATTCAACGCCGAATACGGCCAGGTGCGGTCGGGAATCATCAACGTCGTGACCCGCGAGGGCGGCAAGCAGCGCTACAGCGGCGGCCTCACCGTCAAGGGCAGCCCGCCGGCCCCGAAGCAGTTCGGCAAGTCCGTGTTCGACAAAAATTCCATGTGGATGCGGCCCTACCTGGACGACGCCGTGTGCTGGACCGGCACCGCCAGCGGCGCCTGGGATCCGTACACCCAGCGCCAGTACCCGGATTTCCGGGGCTGGAACGCGGTATCCGATGAGCTGCTCGCGGACGCCGATCCGACCAACGACCTCACCCCGGCGGCGGCCCGGCGGCTGTTCACATGGGAGCACCGGAAGACGGACGTCAATGACCAGTTCGACTACAACATTGACGCCGGTTTCGGGGGGCCCGTCCCGTTCATCGGCAAGTCCCTCGGGGACCTGCGGTTCTTCGGCAGCTTCAAGCGCGACCGGGAGATGCTCCTCATACCCCTGACGCGCGACGATTACGTGGTGGACAACTGGATGTTCCAGCTGACCTCGGACATCAAGAAGAACATGAAGCTGACCGCGAGCGAGTACGGCGGATGGTTCACCGCGGCGGTCGCTAACTTCATGCCCGACGGCCAGGGACCGGGCTACCTGAACAACCAGTTCGGGCCGAACGATTCCCGCGTCGCCCGCTACTGGATGCCGACCATGTACCTGACGGATCCGCTGTCCATCGCCCAGGTTTCCAATGAACAGCGGGCCGGCCGCCTGTTCGGAGACTCCTGGTACTCCGAGGCCTTCGTCCGGCACGCCGGCGGCTCCCTGAAGCTGACGCACACGCTCAGCGCCAAGACCTTCTACGAGGGCCGGCTGGAATACGTCAAGACCAAGTACACGACCGGACCCGTCCGGGAACGCAACTACGCCCGAACCCAGGAGATCGTGCCCGGTTACTTCGCGGACGAGGCGCCCTTCGGATGGAGCGCCAACTCCATCGGCGGCGTGGGCGGCGCCATCAACATTTTCGGCGGCCACTCGGGCCAGTCGCGCGACACCAGCGACATTTCGGCGATCACCCTCAAATTCGACATGACCAGCCAGCTGAACTTCTACAATCTGTTCAAGACGGGCCTCGAGTTCGTCTACAACGATTTGGACCTGTACTACGGGTCCATCAACAATTTCACGGGCCTCCGGATCATGAACAAGTCGCACAAGTTCCCGTTCCGGGGCGCCCTGTACGCCCAGAACAAGCTCGAGGCCAAGGGCTTCGTCGTCAACGCGGGCCTGCGTCTCGATTACAGCAACGCCAACACGGACTGGATCAAGCCGGTCAACCCCTTCGACGTGACGTTTTACGCGAGCAATTACCTGTACAACCAGGACGCCGAGTTCCGGACCGAAAAAGCCAAGGCCGACATCAGCCTCAGCCCGAGGCTCGGCATTTCGCATCCCATCACCGAGAGCTCCAAACTGTATTTCAACTACGGCCACTTCAAGCAGCTGCCCACCTACGAGGAGCTGATCCGGACCGGCCGCGGGGCCGGCGGCGAGATGCAGAACTACGGCGATCCCAACCTGGAACTCGCCAAAACCGTTTCGTATGAACTGGGCTACGACCAGGAAATGTTCGGCCAGGGCGGCCTGCTGATTCAGGCCGCGGCGTTCTACCACGACATTTCCAACCAGCAGTCGTTCACGACCTACACCAGCGCGGACGGCAAGGTGAGCTACAGCGCGGCCAACAGCAACAATTACGCCGACGTGCGCGGGTTCGAGGTCACGCTGAAGCGGAACACGGGCTGGGTGTCCGGTTTCGCCAACTACACCTACCAGGTCTCCAGCTACGGGTATTTCGGCAATCCGTTCGTCTTCCAGAGCGTCTCGCGCCAGCGTGATTCCGACGCCCGCACGCGGACCACGTTCCTCTACCAGCAGAAGCCGATCGCCCAGCCCTACGCGCGGACCAGCCTGGTGCTGAATTCGCCCAAGGGATTCGGCCCCGAGCTGATGAACGTCCGCCCGCTGGAGAACTGGACGATGAACCTGCTGTTCAACTGGAAGGCCGGCGAGTACATCACCTACAACCCGGACTCCAAGGCGGACGTGGTCTCCAACGTGCAGGTCACCGATTTCACCAATTTCTCCCTGCGCGTGAACAAGCTGATCCCGCTGGCCGGCTTCAACTGGACCTTCTTCGTCGAGGTGGACAACCTGTTCAACACGAAGAAACTGTCCGGCGCGGGTTTCTACGACACGAACGACTACCTGTTCTACATGCAGTCCCTGCACCTGCCGAAGAGCGACGATTACGACAACATCCCCGGGGACGACCGGGTCGGAGAATACCGCCGCACGGGCGTGGCCTTCCAGCCCATGACGATGGTCGCCATGGTGAGCGACATCTCCAATCCGGACGCGGGCATGATCTATTACGAAACCTCGTCCAAAAAGTACATGCAGTCCGGGGCAGACGGCTGGCAGCAGGTGCCGAAGTCGAAGATCGACCGGATTCTCAAGGACAAGGCCTACATCGACATGCCGAACCAGACCTATTTCAATTTCCTGAACCCGAGGCAGATCTTCTTCGGCGTCAACGTGTCGTTTTAACCACTCACCCATCGATTGAGGAAGACCGACCATGAAGAAATTGAATAACACCGGTTTCGGCGGGGCGTTCGCCCGGGCGGCGGCTCTGTGCGCGCTCGCCGCGGCGCTTCTTCCCGCGGCCCTGCCCGCACAGGAATACACCGGTCCCCATGAGGTCAAGTGGATCCGGGTCGGCGACCTGCGCCAGTGGTACACCAACGCCGGCATGGAGATCGAATACGGGCTGATCTCCCGCGCGGCCGCGCAGAACACCCAGCAGGCCGACGAGATGATGTGGGAGGCGCTGTACTACCGCACCGACACGCAGTGCTCCCGCTCGCTCTGGATCGGCGCCACGGACTTCGCCGACCCGAAAACCGGGCTCACCTATCCGTTCAAGGTATGCCAGGCCGGGCCGCGCTACCTCAACACGCTGACCAATTTCGTGCCGGGCGAGTTCAAGCTGTACGGCAGATTCAACCATCCCATCGTGACAGTCGACGGCGCGGACGGCACGGACAACACGCTCGACGACATCGTCGACGAGATCGATCCCGACCTGCCGGCGGACCGCGTTCTGGTCAACGTCACCGAGACCAACATCGGGGTCCGGTGCGAGCGCACCATCTACGCCTACAGCCAGCAGAACCATGACGACTACCACATTTACGATTTCGTCTTCACCAACGTCGGCCTGAAGGACGGAAGCGGCGCGCCGGTCAACCAGACTCTGAACGGCGTTTACTTCGCCTTCACGAACCGGTACGCGCCCGGCCACCAGGGCTACATCGGCGGCTGGCATTCCACCGGGAACGTGAGCTGGGGCCGGAACACGGTGCTCCACACCATCGGCCAAGATCCGACCGACCCGCTGTTCGAAATGCGCGCCTCGTACGCCTGGTACGGTCCGCACTCGCAGGCGTCGATGGGCTATGAAGCCGACTGGGGCGAACCCAATTACGGCGGGCCCGGTGTGCTCGGCGCGCCCGGCTTCTGCGGTGTCGCGACCCTGCACGCGGACAAGTCGGCCACCGACAAGTCCGACGATCTCGAACAGCCGAAGTCCACGCCGTGGTGGGACACGGACGACAACATCATGAACTGGATCGACTCGTACAATATCAACCAGATGACCCTGCAGTACGCGGCCATGAGCGCCGGCCATCCCGATCAGACCCATGCCGAGGCGGTGGGCGACGGCAATTTCGCCGACCTGTTCGGCCCGGGCATCGGCGGGTCCGCGCAGATCCTGTCCTACGGGCCCTACACCCTGGAGCCCGGCCAGAGCGTTCATATCGTCATGGCCGAAGGCGTCAACGGCCTGACCCGGCGCAAGAGCCTGGAAGTCGGGACGAACTGGTTCAACAACGCCGCGCCCTTCACGATGCCTGACGGCTCGACCAGCAGCGACCGGCACGCCTACAAGCGCGCATGGGTCTGGACGGCCGAGGATTCGATCAAGGAGACGCTGCGGCGCGCGATCCGGGCGTACAACAACAATCTGGTGATCCCCCAGCCGCCGCCCCCGCCCGAAACGTTCACCGTCAGCTCGGGCGGAGACCGCATCGTGCTCGAATGGGCCAACAACGCGGAATCGTGGCCCTATTTCAACGGGTACGAAATCTACCGTGCTTCGGCCAGGCCCGACACCCTGTACGACCTGCTGTTCTCGTGCGACAAGAACAACGTCGTCAACCGTTTCGACGACATCACGGCCAAGCGGGGTTTCAACTACTACTACTACATCGTGAGCAAGGATGACGGGTCCCAGAACGACATCAAACCCGGCACGCCGCTGGTCAGCAGCAAATACTACACGGTCACGAACCAGCCCGCGTACCTCCGGCGGCCTTCGGTCCTGACCACGATGGATTCCATCCGCGTCGTTCCGAACCCCTTCCACCTCGGCGGCCGGAGCATCCAGTTCGACCAGCCGGACCGGATCGCGTTTTTCGGCCTTCCGCCCCAGTGCACCATCAAGATCTACACCGAGCGCGGGGATTTGATCAAGACCCTGAACCACACCAACAACTCGGGGGACGAACTCTGGGAATCGGTGACCTCATCGCGTCAGGTCGTGGTGAGCGGGCTCTACATCGCGGTGTTCGAGACGCCCGACGGAGAAAAGACGTTCCGGAAGTTCGTGATCATCCGATAACGGTCTCCCAAATCCAAACGCGAGGAAAAGACCATGAAAAGGCATCTCACCATTCTGGGGATCGGATTGATCCTGCTCGGCCTGGCCTCCGACGGATCGGCCCAGAATTATAAAAAACTGGCCCAGAGCGGCATGGAGTTTCTGAACGTCAAGGCCGACGCCAGGGCCATGGCCATGGCCGGGGCCGTCACCACGCTCGAGATGGGGTCCGGCAGCCTGTTCTTCAACCCCGCGGGCATCGCCGGCATGACCGGCACCGCCGATTTCTCGATCAGCCTGAACGAGTGGCTCGCCGACATCCGGCACACCGAGATGAGCGTCGCCTTCAGGCCCTTCAAGGGCAAGTACGGCGTTTTCGGCGCCTCTCTTCAGAACGTGGACTACGGCGACCTGCAGTGGACCATGGTGGACCTGTCGCAGGACCGGGGATACGCCGACCTGGGCAAGTTTTCGCCCTCGGCCCTCTCGGTCGGGCTCGGCTACGCCCGTTCCCTCACCGACCGGTTCGCGGTCGGCGCCCAGGCGCACTGGGTGAAGCAGCAGCTGGGCGAGAGCTGGCTGCCGGCGGGCGTCGATTCGCTGAAAAAGGAGGCAAACGAGGTCACGCCGCTGTCCTTCGACTTCGGGACCAATTTCAAGACCGGTTTCAAGAGCCTGGCCTTCGGCATGTCGATCCGCAATTTTTCGAAGGAATACAAGTTCGAACGCGAAGGTTTTCAGCTGCCGCTGACTTTCACGATGGGCGTCTCCGCCGACCTGCTGGACTGGATCGGGACCGGGGGAATCGATCATTCCCTGATCGCGGTCGTGGATGTCGCGCACTACCGCTCGCGGCCCGAGCAGGTCATGGTGGGCCTGGACTACACGCTGTTCAAGCTGGTTTCCCTGCGCGGCGGATACGTCACCGAGGAGGACGAGGATTCCTTCTCGTTCGGAATCGGAGCGGGATACAAGGGCGTGGGCTTCGATTACGCCTACACGCCTTTCGGCGTGTTCGACTCGGTGCAGCGCATCACGGCGCGCGCGTCCTTCTAATATCCGGGAAAGGGGATTTCACATGAAACACAACGTCTTCATCAAACGGCTGCCCCTGGCGCTTGTCCTTCTGGCGCTCGCGTGGGCGGGCTGCGAATACGACACCCCGGCCTCGGTGTGGGATCCGGGCGCGGATCTGGGCACGTTTCCGGAAATCACGGGCGTGAGCCCCGACGGCAGGGCCGGCGCCGGCGTCCATTTCATCACGATCAACGGACAGGGCTTCGCGTCGGACGCGTCGAAGAACACGGTTTACGTGGGAACCGCGCGGGCCGAAGTGACGGCCGCCACGGCGTCGTCGCTCACCATCCTCCGTCCCAACATCACGGGTGACGGGCTGGCCGTCAAGGTGCTCGTCGAGGGCGCGTACGGAATCGGACAGTTTCCGGGATACGCCGTGGACGCCGTGAACCGGCTGTACGGCAACAAGAATGTGACCGGATTCATCCAGTTCATGGGCGTTGACCGGTCGGAAAACATATACGTTCTGACCACGACCAAGAGCGTCACCAAGATCGACGCCACCGAAGCCGGCTCCGCTTTCGGCGCCAACAAGTCCAAGAAGAAAAACGCGGGGATCGTGGTCGGACCGGACGGCGCGGCTTACCTGATCGAGGCCGGGGGAACGGCGCTCAACCGGATTCCGGTCGAGGGCGGGGACTCCGTCAAACTGGCCGATTTTCCGGCCACTCCGAAAGGATTCGATTTCGACGCCCAGGGCGCGGCCGTGGGCGTGGGCGACAAGAACGGACTGCAGATCATCCTTTCCGATCTGACGAACAAGTCGCTGACCGAATTCAACGACCTGAGCGCGGTCTGGGTCAAATGCTACCGGGGGAGCGTCTACGTGACAGACGGCACGGGCGTGTGGAAATCCACGATCGCGGCGGATTACTCGTCCGCCACGCCTAAGGAGAAAGTGTTCGACATCGCCGACGTCCCCGGGTACGCGGATTCCAAGATTCTATCGTTCGTCATGGACCAGGACGGAAACCTGGTGGTCTGCACGAACAAGGCCACGGACCCGATCTTCCAGATCCTGGCCGACGGAACGCCGGCGCCCTTCTACAAGGGCATTCTGCCGGCGAGCTGCGGCGGCCACCTGGTTTACGGCGGCAGCCGGTACATTTATCTGAACATGCAGCAGCTGGCCGCGGCGGACCGGGACATCCTGCGGATCGACGCCGGCAGGAACGAGGCCGGCAAATAGGAAGGCCGTCCGTCTGACGCAGACGTGATCATCCAAGAGGCCGTCCGGTGTCGCGGGGCCGTTTCACGGAAACGGAATCCTCGGAACCGGGCGGCCCCTCGTTTTTTCGGTCTAAGGACGGCGGAGGATATCAGGCCGGGGGAAGAGCGCCCCGGGAAGGCGGGAAGCGTTCGGGAAAGTCGGTGAAGGCCCCGTCAACGCCCATGGATTTCAGGCGGTCCATGTCCGCGGTGCCATTCACGGTGTAGACGAACACCTTGAGGCCGAGCCCATGGGCGCGGTTCACGGTTTCGGGCGTGACGGCGCCGCGGCTGAGGTGCAGGGAGAACAGGGACAGGCCCGGCAAGACGGAGCGGGGGTCCGGAGGGGCTTTCCGGAGCAGGGCGCCCAGGCGGATCTGCGGCATGAGACGGCCGAAGCGCGACAGTTCGTCCGTGTCGAACGAGGAGACCAGCAGACGATCCGGCGTCCAGACGCCCCCGGAGAGACGGTCTGCCAGGAGCGCGGCGACGGGTTCGGCGGTCCGGCCGCCCTTCAGTTCGATGTTCACGCCCGCCCTGCCGGCCAGCAGCGCGAGAACCTCGTCCAGCAGGGGGATGCGCTCTCCCAGACCCGCGTCCAGGGAGCGGACAACCTCCAGCGACTGCCGGGAAATCAGGCCCGATCCGCTGGTCGTGCGTTCGAGCCGGTCGTCGTGAAAAACGACAGGCACGCCCTCGACCGCGTGCACGTCGAGTTCCACCCATTCCGCTCCGGTTTCCAGCGCCCTGCGGAAGGAGCGGAGCGTATTCTCGGGTTCGGTTCCGGACGCGCCCCTGTGGGCGAATACGGTGAAATCATGCATGAAAGCCCTCCTGGACCGGACAATATACTTCGGGCGGAAGCCGGTGCGCAACGCCAAAGTTGGAATTTTTGATAAAAATCGCTATTTTACCCATGCCATCCACGCAGGGCGGCTGAAACACCCATTCCGGAGCACGGAGTCCCTTCATCGAAGAGAACGGACGGATCTGGCGGCTCATCGACGTTCTGAACGAGGCCGCGTCATTTCTGAAACGGAACGGAATCGAGTCCCCGCGTCTCAACGCCGAGCGGCTTCTGGCATCCGTCCTGAAAGCGGACCGCGTGGGATTGTACCTGCAGTTCGACCGGCCGCTTTCCGGCTCCGAACGGTCATCGATGCGGGACCTGCTCCGGCGCAGGGCGGCGGGTGAGCCGCTCCAGTACCTGCTGGGAGAGACCGAGTTCATGTCCCTGACGTTCCGGGTGAATCCCTCGGTTCTCATCCCCAGGCCGGAGACGGAAATTCTGGTCGAGGACGCGGTCGAGACGCTGAAGGCGGCGGGGCCGGTCCGCATACTCGACATCGGCACCGGAAGCGGGTGCATCGCGGCGAGTCTGGCGCGGAACCTGCCGGAAGCGTCGGTGGACGCGGTGGATTCGGAGCCGGATGCGATCAGAACCGCGGCGGACAACGCGGCCCGGCTCGGCGTCGGCGACCGCGTGCGGTTCCTGCGGGCGGACGCGATGGACGCGGGATTTCACGCGGCGGCCGCGCCGCCGTACCACGCGCTGGTTTCGAACCCGCCCTACGTGTCCATGGACGAATGGGAGCGGCTTCCGGTCGAAATCCGGAAACACGAACCCCGTCGGGCCCTGTGCGACGGCGGGGACGGTTTCGCGTTCTACCCGGTGCTCGCCGGGCTGGCCGCGGCCATGCTCGTCCCGGGCGGTCTGGTCTGGGCGGAGGTCGGGGCGGGACAGTCGGGGGCCGTGCTGGAGATGTTCGGCCGGACCGGACTCCGGGACGCGACCGCGCTTCCGGACCTGAACGGCATCCCCCGCGTGGTCCGGGCGAAGAAGTGAGCGGGGAACGGCCGCGGTTCCCCGCAACCCTGAATCTGTCAGCGAGCGCATCCCCCGGCTTCGCCGGACCAAGCTATCGGATTATTTCATTATTGAAGGCCCGCCGCTTGTCTTCAACAAGCAGGCATATAATAGCTTGATCCCGCGCAGCGGGCGGCGGGGAGCTTCAACAACCTAATCGGGAGACGGTATGAACAGGAATATTTTCAGAGCCTATGACATCCGCGGCATCGCGGACACGGACCTGGACGACGGCACCGTGGAGCTCATCGGGCGCGCCTACGCGACCACCCTGACCGCCAAGGGCCTGAAGAACGCGGTGATCGGCCGGGATGTGCGGCTCTCCTCGGAGCGGATCTCCGCGGCGCTGGCCAGGGGGATTCTTTCCGCCGGCATGGATGTCATCGACGTCGGAACCGTTCCAACACCTGTTCTGTACTACGCCATCGAGAAGCTGAAGGCCGGCGGCGGCGTCATGGTGACCGGGAGCCACAATCCGATCGAATTCAACGGCCTCAAAATGTGCGAGGGACTGGCTTCCCTGCACGGCGAACAGATACAGGCGCTTCTCGCGCTCATCGAGTCGGGCAAATTCGCCGACGGCCGGGGCCGGCTGACGCGCCATGACATCGTCCCCGAGTACCGGGCCATGATCCTCGAAAGGATCCGAATCCCGAAACGGTTCAAAATCGTCATCGACGCGGGCAACGGAACGGCCGGCCCCGTCGCGCCGGGCCTGTTCGAAACCCTGGGATGCGAAGTGATCCGCATGTACTGTGATCCGGACGGCCGGTTCCCGAACCATCTGCCGGACCCCACGGTGATGAAATACATCGAAGACCTGAGGCGCCGCACCGTCGAGACGGGCGCCGATTTCGGGATCGGTTACGACGGAGACGCGGACCGGCTGGGCCTGGTCGACGACCGCGGCCGGCCGGTTTTCGCGGACAAGATACTCGCCCTCCTCTCCGGAGAGGTCCTGTCGCGCCATCCCGGGGCGCCGATCGTGTTCGACGTCAAGTGCTCGCAGCTGCTCCCGGAGGCCATCGAAAAAGCGGGCGGCGTGCCCGTCATGTGGAAGACCGGGCATTCCCTGCTCAAGGCGAAGATGAAGGAAACCGGCGCGCCGCTCGCGGGCGAAATGTCCGGCCACATTTTCTTCAAGGACGGGTATTTCGGTTTCGACGACGGCATCTACGTCTCGATGCGGCTCGTGCAAATGCTGGCCGGCGTGAACCGGAGGCTCTCCGAGCTGGTGGATGAGCTGCCGGCCTTCGAGTCCACTCCGGAGATCCGGATCGACTGCCCCGACGACAGAAAGTTCGACGTGGTGGACAGGCTGGTCCGGTCCTTCAAACGGGACTATCAGGTGATCGATGTGGACGGCGCCCGGGTGCTGTTCGGGGACGGATGGGGCCTGGTGCGCGCGTCCAACACCCAGCCGCTACTGGTCATGCGCTTTGAGGCGAAAACCCCGGAGCGGCTCAAGGAGATCGAAACGGTTTTCCGCAAGCGGCTCGAGGAATTTCCGGAAGTTAAAATCGCGGAGATGGAGGGGTAGAAGACAGTTCAAAGTTCATGTGTTCAAAGTTCAAAGTAAAAAGCGAGAGCAGTTCCAATCGACCACCACATACGTTGAATAAAAGTATATGCTTTTTGTTGTTTTCTTTGAACCTTGAACCTTGAACTCGTATTCTCCCTGGCATACTTCTCGCAAGTCTTATCATGATACTTGTTTTCAGGGTTGCTGAAAATTTCGCAATATCCTGAAAATATTGATCTTGTCCTTAGGGGAATGCCGGCTCCGGGGGTGGTGAATTTCCATCCAGCCCTGACGAAAAGGGGAGGAGCCGGATGACGCAGGAGCGGTCATGAAAGCCGGACGGCTGTTGCTTCTCGTACTCATCCACGGAACCCTCGCGGCCCAGAGCCGCTGGTCCGATCCCGTCACCCTGAAAACAAAAGCGGTCTCCCCGGACCTGGACATCGATTCCAGGAACGGGGACATCCACGTCGTGACCATCGGCGGGACGGATTACGACACCCGCGGAGTCACGTATTTCCGGTTGGATTCCCTCGGCACGATTCTGGACACGGAGACCGTGCCCGGTTCCGAATCCGCCGCGGGCGGCTGGTGCTTCGGGCCCGGCGTTTCGGTCGACTCGGACGGGGACGCGCACATCGTCTACCCCCTCCAGGTGGATCAAACCCTGTTCAACACGTATCGGATCGAACGGCGGCCATCCGGATGGGGCGCCTCGCAGATGATTTCGTACATTCAGAACCGGGGATATTCGATCCGCGTCGCGGCCGAGGGATCGGACCGCCTTCACCTGGCCAGGGGATACGCCCTGGACGCCGCTCCCTGGGCCGAGGCCGCCTACATGCGGATTTCAGGCGGTACCACGGACCGGCGGATTGCGGGTTTGAGGCCCTTCCGCACGGACGACCGCATGGAAATCGGCGTCGCCAGGGACGGAAAAGTGCACCTGGTCCTCGGGTCTCCGGATCCCGGCGGGAGTCCGGTCAGTTATTACCGGTCGGACGACGGCGGGGAGACAATGTCTTTCATCGCCGACGTTCATTCCGCCCAGAACACGGGGCGCAACGGGTCGCCGGACCTATTCGTCGACGCGTCCGGAACCGTCCACCTCTGCTACGGATCACAAATCGACCTGGATGCGGGCTCCTCGCCCTCGGTGAGGTACGTCCGTTATGAAGGCGGGAACTTTGTCCGGAACGTCATGGCCACTCCCGCGGGCGCGCTCGAAACCTGGAACGACGGAAACGGCTGGGGCCTCGGATCAGTGGCCGCGACTTCGGACGGCCGGGTCGTGGGCCTCGCCTATTTGACGAAGGCGGCGGGCGATCTGTTCTTCACCCTCTCCCGGGATGCCGGCGCCACCTGGTCGACTCCGGAATTGATCGCGTCCGGCGTTGGAAGCACGGACGGCCGCAGCAAGCACCTGTTGCGCGCGGTCCGGAACCATTTCGCGCTCGTCTACCCCCAGGGCCAGGACATCCGGGTCCGCCTGCTCCGTAACATCGGGGACAATCCGCCCACCGCCTCCGCGGGAGGGCCCTACACCCTCGTCGAGGGCCAGACCGTCACGTTCAACGGGTCCGGGTCGGCAGACACAGGCCAGAACGCCGGCATCGTTTCGTACGCCTGGGACTTCAACAATGACGGGGTCTGGGATTCGGTGTCCGGATCGCCCACGATCCAGCGGACCTATACGGACAACACGACCGCAATCGTCCGTCTGCGCGTGACGGACCGCTCGGGATTCACGGCCGAAGCGACAGCCACCCTGACCGTCACCAACGCCGCGCCCACGGTCGACGTCGGGGCAGACCGGACCGGACTGGAAGGCGGTTCTTTCAACTTCGAGGCGGTGATCCGCGATCCGGGACAGGACACCCACACGGTGCTCTGGGATTTCCGGGACGGAAAGACCGGACAGGGACCGGCGGTGTCGCATGTGTTCGCCGACGACGGCGTGTTTTGGGTGAAGGCGACCGTGACGGACGACGACGGCGGCGCGGGCAGGGATTCGGCCCGGGTGACCATCGCCAATGTGGCGCCCGCGGTCGAGGCGGGGGGGCCCTACACGGGCACGACCGGTTCCGCGGTTCAGTTTCACGGATCGGCGTCGGATCCCGGGAAGAACGACGTTCTGACCTATGAATGGGACCTGGACGGGGACGGGATATTCGAAACGCGGGGCGTCACCGGCCCGACCTTCGTCTACCACGCGTTCGGACGCTACAGGGCCTCGTTCCGTGTTTCGGACAACGACGGCGGGGTCAGTCTCGACACGGCCTCCGTGACCATCATGCTGGACAAGCCCACGATCGCCGAAATACCCGATCAGACGACGAACGAGGGAAACGCGTTCGCGCCGCTTCAGCTGGACGGCCTCGTTTCGGACCCGGTGCACGGAGACAACCTGCTGGCCTGGCGTTTCCGCGGCGGGCAGAACCTGGAGGTCGCGCTTGTGGAACGCGTGCTCCGGGTCCGACCGCTCGACTCCGAGTGGTCCGGGTCGGAGGACATCTGGATTTTCGTTCTGGACCCGCTGAACCACGCGGACAGCAGCCGCGTGCGGTTCATCGTGCGGCCTGTGAACGACGCGCCCGTCTGGGCCCGTCCCAGCCCGGACATTGAGATGCTCGAGGACAGTTCCGCCGTGGTGCCGCTTGATTCGCTCCGGGCCAGGGTTTCCGACCTGGACAACCAAGCGTCGGCCATGACGTTCAGCGTCTCCGGGAACCGCCACATCCGCTGGTCGATGGACGCGGCCAAGACCCGCATCACGCTGACGCCCCAGACCGCCGGGTGGTACGGAGTCGAGAGCCTCCTCTTCGTCGCCACGGATCCCCTGGGAGCCTCCTGCAGGGATTCGGTGACCGTGACGGTGGTTTCGGTGCTCGATCCGCCCGCGCCGTTCGTCATTGTCGGGCCCGCGTTCCTGAGGGCCGATGCCTGGCCGGACACGGTCGAATTCAAGTGGCGGGCCTCCTCCACGCAGGACTCGGTCGGAATCGTGTATTACGCCTGGAACCTCCACGAGCAGGGCGCTATTGTCAATCCAATCCGCCGGGTTGTGACCCACGACACGCTGTTCCGCTACGCGCCCGACGCGTTTCTGCCGAACGGCATTTTTTTCTGGGACGTGGACGCCGTGGACCAGAACGGCATCTCAAGGAAAAGCTCGAACCTCGGCATTCTGCGCATCGGCGCCTCCGGAGCGCCGCGGGACAATCCCGCGCCCGAACGGATCGCGCTGCGACAGAATTACCCCAATCCGTTCAACCCCGCGACGCGAATCACCTTCGAGCTGCCCGCGCCGTCCGCGGTGAGGCTCGTCGTGGTCAATGCCGCGGGGCAGGCCGTGGCCGTGCTCTGCGAGGGGAAACAGCCGCAGGGCGCGCATACCGTGGAGTGGAACGGACGGGATGACGCGGGCCGAAGACTGCCGTCGGGAGTGTATGTCTGCCGTCTCGAAACAGACGGGATGGTGCTCAGCCGGAAGATGATCCTCATGCAGTGAACGCCGACGAAATCCGGATCCGGCAATCAAAAGCCCCCGCTGCCGAAACGGCCGGGGGCTTTACCGTCAATGGAACACGGATCTGGCGGATGAGACGGATCTGCACGGATAAAGAAGTGGAATATGGTTATTCGTTGATTGGAAAGCCGTAATCAAACTTCCGCAGGTTGACCGATTCCCGCAGAGAAGGCCGATTCAGGGGCCGACGGTTCGTCGCCGCGGTCGTGACTTCGGCGGTCCTTCCGATTCTTCCCCTTTTTCCATCTCCAGCAGTTTTTTCTTCATCGCGATCCCGCCCGCGAATCCCGTGAGGCTGCCGCCGCTCCCGACCACGCGGTGGCAGGGGACGATGATGGCCGCCGGATTCGCGCCGCAGGCCGCGCCCACGGCCCGTGACGCGCGGGGCCTGCCGATCCGCCTCGCGATCGAACCGTAGGTTTCCGTGCGGCCGTACGGTATGGCCGAGAGCGCTCTCCAGACCTGCTTCTGGAATTCCGTCCCCCGGAGATCCAACCGGATGGAAAAGGCTTTTCTTTTTCCGGCGAAATATTCCCCGATCTGGCGCGTTGTCCCGGCCATTCCACGGTCATCCCGGACCAGATTCAGGCCGTGAAGTCTGCCGCGGAGCCAGGCTTCAGGAATCGCCTTCCCCTTCTTCGGCAGGAAGACGGTGAACAGGCCTTTCCGGGAGGCGACGAGCGTCAGCGTTCCCAGAGGCGTTTTCACGCGGGTGTAGGTCAGTTTTTCCATGTCAGGATTCTCCTTTTCAGCGGAGCCTGATGATCTTGGCGGTTTCAACGGATCGGCCGGAGCGGAGCCGGACCACATACACGCCCGAAGGCGCGTCCCGGCCCGATTCGTCACGCCCGTCCCAGCGGATCAGTTGCGCGCCCGCGACGCCGTCCCGCAGGCGCCAGAACCGGAGACGCCGGCCGAACGCGTCGATGATTTCGAGCCCGAGCGGGCCGGCGGAGGCGCCCGGATAGACCGGAATCACGGTCGAGGAATTGAACGGATTGGGGTAGTTCGGGCCCAGGGCGAACCGGCGGAGCGTTTCGTCCCGAACGCCTGCCGGCCGCAGAACCGGGAGTTCCAGTGAAGAGGGGCGGGACGCGTCGTGATACACGGTTTGCCGCGCGACGCGCTTCGTTTCGTCCGCTCCGAAGGGGCCGCCCGTGTTCGGATTCACGCTGAACCGGGGCCAGTTGGAGCTGGAGACGGACAGACGGATGCGGTGGCCGGCCGCGAAAACCAGGGCCGTGGACCACAGGTCGATCGTGAACCGCTCCGGTTCGCCCGGCGTCAGGAATTCCTCGACCGTCAGCGAGTTGCGGTGCCTGGCCTGAACGATGCCGTCCGCCACGAGCATGGAACGGCCGTCCGGGTACACGTCGCAGAGCTTGGCGGTGAAATCCGTGTCCGGGCCGTCCGAGGACGCCCAGAGGCGGACGACGACGCGTCCCGCGATCACGACCGAATCGTCGAGGATTTCAGTCTCATAGACCAGCACGTCCGTCCGGCTTTCCGCCGGTCTCTGATCCCGCGAGCCGGCCGGGAGGTTCAGGTTCCGGCCGCCCAGGGTCGGCACCGGATCCGAAGGATCGAAATTGAAAACATCGGGCGGCTCGCCCGGAAGGGGAGGCGCGGTCGCGAGCCGGCCCCCTTCGGACAGATAATAAGAGGTCGTCTCCGACTCCGGCGGCCAGGCCGATCCTGAAATCCACCGGTTTCCCGGCCCTTCGGCCTGTTCCGCGTCGCCCATCAGATAGTAGCGCACCGCAGGGAAGGGGACGCGTCCGGAGCGGCCCTTGAGCCAGACTTCGAACCAGTTCACGATGTCGTCGATGAAGGCCTCGGCACCGGAACCGGGAAAGGACAGTTCCCCGCAGTTTTCGTCCAGAATGTCGTGCACCCAGGGACCCACCAGCAGGGCCTGGTTGCCGAGCGCGCCGGGGCCCCCGGAGGCCTGCAGGCCGGTGAAGGCGTTCAGGGTTCCCTGGATGAAGATGTCGTGCCACCCGCCGATGTGAAAGACCGGGACTCGGACGCTGTCGAAGCGGGCGGTCAGATTCACCCGGTCGTACTCGGGTCCGCCGTCGTGGTGGTTCCGGAAAAACGGGATGAGGTCTTCGTTCCCGGTTTCCTCGAGCCACCCGCTTACCAGCGCGTTCTGGTATTCTCCGCCGTAAAAGATCGCGTCCCCGTAAAGGTTCGAGGCCGCGACGATCGCGACCACGCAGGAGAGATGGGGCGGCGCCGCGCCCGCGGCGAGAATCCCCGTGATGCCGAGGGCCGAAGCGCCGAACATGCCGACGCGGCCGTTCGACCAGCTCCTGGCCGCGAGCCATTCCACCGTGTCATACCCGTCCCGGACCGCGCCCCACCCGTCCGAGAAGTACAGCGAATCCACGCCTTCGGAGCCGTGGCGGCCGCGGGTGTCCTGAAGGACGACCGCGTATTGCATGACGTCCGTGAGCAGGGACAGCATCCACGCTTCCATGCCGATTTTTCTGCCGTACGGGGTGCGCACCAGGACGCAGGGCAGAAGGTCGACGGAAACGGAGGGCCTGTATATGTCCGTCGCGAGCCGCACCCCGTCGCGCATCGGCATCATCACGGTCTGTTTGTCGAAGGCGTTCAGGCCGGCAGCGGCGGCGAGGAGCAGGGGGAGGAGAGGGGATTTGCGGATCAGTTTGCGCATTGTCCGGTATACGGGAAAAAGAAATGGAACACGGATCGGCACGGATGAAACGGATTTGCACGGATCAAGATTGGTGAATAGGGTAAATCATTGAGACGAATTTCGTGTAACATTGCGATTGCGGGCTTCAACCCGGAACCCGGAACGCGGAACCCGGAACCCGGAACCTTTTTGAACCATGAACTTTGAACTATGAACTCTTTTTAAAGACCGCGACCACCTCCACGTGCCCGGTGTGCGGAAACAGATCCACGGGCTGGACGGGGCCCAGGACGTAGCCCCGGGAACACAGCGTTTTCGCGTCGCGACTGAGAATCGGCGGATTGCAGGAGACGTAAACGATGGATGCCGGGGCGAGGCGGATCAGGTCCTCCAACGCGTCCGGATGCATGCCTCCCCGGGGCGGGTCCACGACCGCGGAATCCGGCGGGCCGAAACGTTCCCTGAAGCCCGTGTCGCGGAGCGCGTCCTTGAGATCCCCCAGAACGAAGGAGATGTTGGTCAGGCCGTTCAATTCCGCGTTCCGCACGGCGTTCCGCACCGCAGGCTCGACAGACTCGATGCCGATCACCTCCCCGACCTTGTCCGCGATGCTGATGCCGATCGCGCCCGTGCCGCAGTACAGATCGTACACCCGCTCGTTCCCCTTCCATCCGGCCGTCTCGGCGACGGTCTCGAACAGCCGGACCGCCTGCGCCGTGTTCGTCTGAAAAAAGGAACCGGGGGAAATTTCAAAGACACGGCTCCCCAGTTTTTCCCGTATGCGTCCGTCGCCGTGCAGCACGCGTTCCGATTCTCCGACCGCCACCTGGGACAGGCGGTCGGTCACCGCGTGCGTGAAGGTGGTGATGAAGGGATGGCGGCGGACCAGTTCCGCGGCCATGCGGTCGACCACGTCCCGCGTTTCCCGGAAGTTCTGGCCGGACGTGATGCAATGCGCCATCAGATCGCCCGTGGCCTTGCCCTCGCGCAGGACAAGAAAACGCCACACACCACGGTGGCTGCGCGCGCCGTAGCCGGGCAGTCCTGACGCGGCCACCAGCCCGTGGACGGACGCCAGAACGGCATTGGCGCGGTCGGACTGCAGGGGGCAGGATTCGATGTTCAAAACCTTGTCGAAACGGCCCGGCACGTGCAGCCCGAGCGCCCATCCGGGTTCGGCCCCGGCGGCGCTGGAAACGTTCCCGTCCGATGCGGGCGGTGAGGGCTTCCAGGCAAGGTCGGAAAACGTGAATTCCATCTTGTTCCGGTAACCCGTGATCGACGCGGAAGGCAGGGTCGGCCGCACGTCGGGTTCCGGGAAACCGCCGATCCGCTGGAGCAGGTCCCGCACCTGCCTGGTCTTGGCCGCGGTCTGGGCTTCATAGCGCAGGTGCTGGAGCTGGCATCCGCCGCAGACGCCGAAATGCGGGCACACCGGGTCCACCTGGTCGGGCGAAGGGGAAAGCGTTTCGACGGCGCGCGCCTCGCCGTACTGTTTGGCGATGCGGTAGGTGCGGGCACGGACCTTCTGGCCCGGAATGCCCCCGTCCACGAACCAGACGTAATTGTCCTGTCTGGCGATTCCCCGCCCCCCGAAGGCGAGATCCGCGATCTCCAGCTCGATGATTTCGAATTTTTTTCTCGGTTCCGGCATGATGGGATCAATCTACGGATGTTTGGGGGGAAATGCAACAGGAGAAGTTCGGGGTTCCGGGTTCCGAGTTCCGTGTTTTCAAAGACCCTGAGCCGGATTGAATGGATGCATGTGTCGCGGTTGAAAGGTTTCCGATTTGTTATCCTATTCCGCGAATTATTTGTCGAATTCACATGAAAAGACCGGTTTTTTCGACCCGAAACCCGTAACCCGCAACCCGGAACCTTTTAACAAGCGGGACTTGACATTCAGTCCCCGATTGTTTATAATAGAAAAGAGCAAATTTAAACGCGTTCTTACCCAAAAGGAGCGGTCATGAACCAGATGGGTCAGCCCCAGCAGATCAATATAGAACTCGGCGAGAAGGAAGCGGAAGGCATTTATTCCAATTTCGTGGTGATCAGCCATTCCCCGGCCGAATTTGTCCTGGATTTCACGCGCATGCTTCCCGGCGTTCCCAAAGCCAAGGTCTACTGCCGCATCATCATGGCCCCCCAGCACGCCAAATCGCTCGGCCGGGCGCTGGCCGAGAACATCGATAAATACGAGAAACAGTTCGGTGAAATCAAGCTGGCCGGCACGGAATCCGGCAAGGCCTTCGGTTTTCAGTCGCCGGCCCAGCCGAAGGGGACGGGCGCCTGATTCCATGAGGTTCCGTTTCCGGGCGGCGCTTGCCGCCTCACTCTGCTTCCTGGCGCTCCGGCCTGCGGCCGCGGCCCAGTCTCCGAGTCCCTCCCGAAAGATGTCCTTCGTGTTCGAGGCCGGGAACTGGCAGCCGCAGAGCCTCAACGAGGAATTGCGCCTGTCCTCATTCGGTGAATGCGGGGCGACGCCCCGGCTGGCCGCGGGCCTCTCCTTCCCCCTGGGCAGGGAGATCGGATTCCGGCTCGTCGGCGGATTCTGGTCGCTCCGGGATCCGGACGAGGACAGGGACGTTCTGGAATCACTGAGCTTTCATTCCGTCTCGGCGGATTTCAAATACTGGCTGGTTCCCGATTTCCGCCTGTCCGCGTACGTTCTGTACGGCGCCTGCGTCTACTGGGGCACGGAAGGCGGAACCCGGCCCTTCGGCTCCGGCCTGCGCTCCGCCCGGCCGTCCTGGGGGGCGAATCTGGGCGCGGGATTCGACCTGGCGCTGTCGCGCCGCATCGGGACCGGCATGACGTTCCAGTACCGTCTGATGCGGCCCCGTGAAGCGGTCGGAGGCCTGTCGGACTTCAGCGGTCCGGATATCGCCATTGCCCTTTATCTTTTCCTGTAATCGGGCGGCCAGAAGCCCGTTTTTATGAGTGCGATTTTTCCGGAATGATCGGAGAATGGGCTTCTGGCCTGTCTCTTATACACATCTCCGAGCCCACGAGACAGCG
>JAUCQC010000143.1 GCA_030372965.1 bacterium | reverse complement strand
GGAAACCCTCCCCCCGAGCCTCGCGCTCGAAGTGGGCCGTGCACCGCAGTCGCGTGGATCGCTGGCCTGCCAAATTATTCGCGCTCGCGCAAACGCGCGGCCTTGCCGCGGAGTTCACGGAGGTAATACAACTTGGAGCGCCGCACACGGCCCGTGCGCACTACGTCGATGTGGTCGACGACCGGGGCGTTCATCGGGAAGATGCGCTCGACGCCCTGCCCGAAGCTGACCTTGCGGACCGTGACCGTTTCTCCCATGCCGCTGTTCTTGCACGCAATCACCGTGCCTTCAAACGCCTGCAGGCGCTCTTTGTCGCCTTCCTTGATCTTCACATGGACGCGCACGGTATCGCCCGGCCGGAACTCCGGCTTGGAAGCCGCCTGCTTCTTCCCCTCAAACTTCGTCAACGCTCGGTTAGTCATCGCCTTGAAATCCTTTAAATCCCTATTCTAGCGGACCCGGGTGCACTTCCGCTCGTCTCCGGGCCAATTCCGGCCTCATCCGCCGGGTTTTTTCGGCCGCCGCCGCTTCGCGCCACTTCCTGATCTCGGCGTGGTTGCCGTTCAATAGCACTTCCGGCACCTTCCAGCCCCGGAACTCCGCCGGCCGCGTGTACTGCGGGCAGTCCAGCATGTTCAGCCCGTATTCGTCGCTCGAAAACGATTCGTAGCGGGTCGAGTCCTGGTTCCCCACGACGCCTTCCCGCAACCGCGCCACGGCGTCAACCACCACCGCCGCGGCCAATTCTCCGCCGCTTAAAACGTAGTCGCCGATCGAGATTTCCTCGTCGGCTAGGTGTTCCGCCACCCGCTCGTCCACGCCTTCATACCGCCCTGCGATCAGGAGGATTTCCTCCATGCTCGCCAGACGCTTGGCCATTTCCTGGTCGAACAGCCGGCCCGACGCCGACATCAGCACCACGCGCCGGCCCGGCCCGCGTTCCGGCCAGATGGACTCCACCGCCTCGAAAAGCGGCTCCGGCTTCAACAACATGCCTTCGCCTCCCCCGAACGGACGGTCGTCCACGGTCTTGTGCCGGTCGTGAGTCCAGTCCCGCAGATTGTGTATCCGGATCGCAATGCGTCCGGACTCCACGGCTTTGCCGACCACGCCGTGCTCGAACGGCCCCCGGAAGAACTCCGGAA
>JAUCQC010000142.1 GCA_030372965.1 bacterium | reverse complement strand
CAGCGGGACAGGACCGCGGCCGCGGCGGACACGATCATGACGAACCGGATTCTGATGGGCAGTCTCCTTGCGCGGGGGCCGGCGGGGAACGCGGGGGTGCGGTGGGCGAAGCGTCCGGCTACGGGCGCGGCCGGGCCCGCCGCAGGCGTCCGGCCAGTTCGGCCGATTCTCGGCTGAACGGTCCTCCCGCGAGACGGAGAGTGTCGAGCAGGGCCAGGGCGTCCGCGGTGTCGCCCCGCCGGACGTGACAGAGCGCCGCGTACCAGGCGGCCTGAAGTTCCCAGTCGCTCCCGCGGCTGAGAGCCGCCTCCCTGAGATGCGACAGGGCGGAGCGGGTGTCGTTCAAAGCCAGGCTCGCGACGCCGGCGTAGAAATGCGCGGTCGGGTTTTCCGGTTCGCGGGCCAGAAGGGTTTCGAGCATCACCCGGGAACTCCGGTAATCGCCGGCGTCGTATTCGGCCATCGCGTTCTCGAGCCACCCGGCCTGCTCCCGGCCGCGGAACAGCGGGATGGTGTTCGGATACGGCTCGAAATAGGAGTCGAACAGGCTCTTCGTTCCGGTTTCGCGGGGAAGAACGGCCAGGAGCACAACGGCCGCGACCGGAACCAGGGCGGCCAGGCCCAGGGCCAATACCCTGCCGCGCCTGCGGCCCGGAGCCCGGGACTGGCGCGACGCCCTCGCGCGAAGCTTGAGCTCGGACACGGTCCTGCCGGCCGTTTCCGGATCCGCGACCGCTTCCATGCCGTCCATGGCCTCGGAACAGAACAGGCAGGCCGCCAGGTGCTCCTCGATTTCGCGCCGCTCCGCGGCCGTGCCGCGGCCGGACGCGTAAGCCGCGAAGGAGTCGAAGCTCAGGCATTGCGTCTTCCGGAAAATGCCGCATGCGGGCATGGTCCGCTTTCGCGTGTTTTTCGTCATTTTTCCCCTCCCAAGTGGCGGGCCGCCGCGATCTTGAGGTTTCTCCTTCCGTTCTGGATGCGGCTCTTCACCTGCCGCTCCGGGACGCCCACGAGCGCGGCGATCTCCCGGTAGGACTTGCGTTTCAGGTAAAAGAGCTCGACGCACGATCTCTGCTCCGGGACCAGCCCGGCGAGCAGGGTCTCGCAGTCCGGAAGCTTCCTGCCCGTAAGATTCAGAAAGTCCGCGTTTTCCACAACAGCGGCGTCCTTTTCCAGAAGCGGCCTGAAAATCATCTTCAGCCGCGAGGTCTTGCGCAGGCGCATCAGGCAGTGGTTTTTCGTGACCGCGTGCAGCCAGGCCGGCACATTGGACACCCGGTGCTTTCCGGCTTCGGCCAGGAGCTTGTGGAAAATGTCCATGACCGCGTCCCTGCATTCCTCCTCGTCCTTCAGATATTTGCGGCAAACCAGGAAAATCGTGTGACTGTAGCGGAGAAACCAGGATTCCACGGTCGCGGCGTCAGGAATTTCGGGTTCCGGGGAGGGGGAATCGGTTCGAGCGGAAGGAATTCGCATGGGGCCCTGTCGTCCGTTCAGGAGACGGTAATACCTAACTCGATATTCCAATTGAATTTAAATGTAAAATTCTTTTTCGAGAAATGCAACAGGAAAAAGTTTTTTTATGGAATCCGGGAAATTCCAGCATCTTACAACATGAGACCGGCCGCGTCCGATGATCCGCTTCCGGCTCACGCGAAGGCGATGGAGGAAGGAATTCCGGACTTCTCCGGCAACGGCGGCGCCGTTCCGGAAAATCATACGCCGGCACCGCCCCCGGGAGGGGGTCGCAGGGAGAGAGAAAACACCCGTCTGAGAGGGAGCAGGCGGGTGTTTTTTTTTCGGAGTCTACCCTTCAGGGTTTCATTTTTTTTGGAATTTAGGCTTTAGCCTTTTATAATGAAATCCTAAAGGATTAACTCCATTAAAAAATCTTTTCTTTGAGTTACAGCGTGAACCAGTAGCTCGCCTTCACCAGGAACACGTTCTCCGCCGGAGCCGAAGACAGCGCGTCCAGGTTTTCAGTCACCGACCGCTCCCAGAGATTCGTCCAGCTCGACCGTCCCTGCGACCACACCGCGTACAGCACGGAACCAGGCCTGTATTCCCATCTCACCACCAGGTTCGAGCGGAATTCCCTGAAACTGAAGTTCGGGTTGCCGAACGAGTAGTCCGGCCCGCCGGCTTCGGCGACCTGCCGGACGCCGGATTCCTCCGGCTTCGTGATCTCATCCTTCGCGATCGTCCGGAAGCGTTTTCCCTCTGAAACGGCCAGGGGCGACAGCACCCGCTTGTAATCCGAGTACCGTCCAGTGGAAACGAACGGGCTCCCGTAGAACTGCACCGAGAGGTCCGGAGTCGCGTACCAGTTGAGCCGGAACGTCGCGGACAGGGTTTTCTGGTCGATGCGGCCGAGCACGTACACGGGTTCGCCCGTGGCCGCGTCGGCTGAAACGGCCGCGTACTGCAGGTTCTGGATGTTCCGCGAGTGGCTGACGTCCGCGGACAGGGACACCCGGTCCGTCGCGCGCCACGAGAATCCCGCGGAGGGCTCGTGCAGTTCCGACACCCCGCCGCTGAAAAAGTGCGCGTGGTCCGAGACGCGGGCGCTGAACGGCCTTCCGCCGTCGCTCGACAGGCCTGCGGAGACGCACAACAGCCCGGGCATGCGGAAGGCGGGGCCGCCCCTGAGCATGCGCGTGTCCGCGTACGGCCGCTGATGGTTGAATCCCGCGTTGACGCCCCACCGGTTGTGGAAGGTGCCGCCGAACGACAGGCCGGTTCCGTCGCTGGTGGAAAGGCCGCCGAAGTCCCAGTTGTTCCACTTGCTGAAATACACGGACCAGGAGCGGAGGAATTTGCCCGGGTCGGTCTGGCTGTATTCCACGGACACGCTGTTCGCCAGCACGTCCGCCTGCTGGAGCCAGCCGATGTCGTTGAGATCCAGGCCCGGCGAGTACCAGCGGAACGAATCCTTGTACCGCAGCTTGCTGTTTCCGGCCCGGCCGAAGGACAGGAAGCCGCCGTGGCCGGAGAGCGACTCCGCGAGCGAGTCCACCTGGACATGATCCGCGTCGGGCCGCTGAAAGAAGTGCACGGCCCCGGTCTGGGCCCGCAGCATGGCTTCGGCGTCTCCCGACAGCCGGCTGGCGAACACCCTCGCCTCGGCCAGGTAGTTCCGGTTCGCGAGATAATGGCTGAACTCGAGGCCGCCGGTCACGGCGGACCGGGGCAGGAAGCGGAGATGGGGATCCGTGATGGACCGGTTCACGGACGTCGCGATGCCGCCCAGACTGGTGTTTCCCTTGTCCCAGTCCTTTTTCAGCCTGGCCATGAGATAATTCGACAGCGGCTCGACCGCGGTTTTCTCCTCCCCTGAATCCGGTCCGCCGGCCGAAACGCGGGCCGTTTCCCTCTGCGTCACGCTCTGCAGAAAGCCGAGCGACAGCCCGCCGGCGGTCTTGCCCGTGACCTTCACCGCGTTCAGGATGGTGGCGTTCTCAGGCATTTTCACGTAGCCGCCCGGAACGAAGGGCGTGTGCGACGGCGCGTGGCCGACGCGGCGCGAGTAGAACAGGTCGGCGCCGTCCCCGCCCGCTTCGAAGGTCATGAGGTTCCGGCCCTCCAGAAAGAAGGGCCGCTTCTCCGAATAAAAGGTCTCGAAGGCCGAAAGGTTCATCACGGACGGGTCCGCCTCCACCTGGCCGAAGTCCGGGTTGAACGTCGCGTCGAGCGTGATGTCCGTGGTGAGCCCGATCTTCGCGTCGAGCCCGGCCATGCCCGACGCGTCGGACCCGTCATGGAACGGGTCGCCGGCCGCCGCGGGTTTCGCGTCGATACGACCCAGGCCGTAGGGCAGGATCTCGACGCGGCGCGAGCGCTTCAGGCCCCGGATGCCGCGCAGTTCGCCGATGTGGTAGAACCGGCCGTTGTTGTTCCGCGGGATGAGGTTCCACTGGTCCTCCTCCTGGTTCCGGTCCAGCCACCGCCAGGCGTGCATGCCCCAGACCTGCTCCTCCTGCGGCCCGTACCGGAGCTGGCTCAGGGGAATGCGGAACTCCGCGGTCCACGCGGAGTCCTCCGTCCCGACCTTCCCCTCCCAGACCGCGTCCCAGTTCATGTCCCACTGGCAGTCGCGCTCCGCGTTCATCAGCAGAAGGTCGATCTTGCCGCCCCCGGCCGTGAGGTCGAATTCGAAGCCCTGGCGTTTCGACCCGTAGGAGTCGAAGCAGATGCCCACGACGTCGCCCGTCATTTCGTCGCGCCGCGACACGAACCGGTGCACGAGGGCCGGGTCGTCGAAGGCCCGGAACGCGAAATACACGTTGTCGTCGTCGTACAGGATGTTCATCTCGGTTTTCGCGGTGGGCGGCGCGTTTTCGGTTGGAATCTGCATAAGAAAACCGCCGTGCCAGTCGCCCTCGGCCCAGCAGGCGTCGTCCAGTTTTCCGTCGATCACGGGCGCGGGCGACTGAAAGCGCCGGGTCTCGTACACGCGCACCGGGTACACGCGGCCGAAGCGGTCCTTCGGGGCGGGGTTCAGGCTGTCCGGCGTCTGCCCGGAAAGCGGAAAAGCGGCCGCCAAAAGGCCGGCGGCCGCCAGAAGGGCGGCGGGAATCGACGGATTCGGTCGGGTCGAGCGCATCGGATCTCCTGGTCAAATGGGATGAAGGGTGTCCCTTCCGTGACGGGGGATAATATAAGCACCACGCTCATATCCGGCAAGTAAAAGGATGTAATAAACTTTCCACGCGTAGAATGGGAGAAAGGGCTTGATTTTTTCGGAAGCGGGGGCTAATTTGATTTCTGGCGGCCGGATTTCCGGCGCCCGGTTTTCGCAAGGAGGGGTCCACATGAAGCGTTTTCGCGCGCTCGCGGCGCCGGTTTTCTGCCTGGCCGTCATGGCCCCGGTTTTCGGACAGATTGCCGATTCGGCCGCCGTTCAGGCCGCCGCGCCGGCGGCTGTTCCGGACACCGTTACCGGGGCCTCCCAGGCTCAGGAGCGGACCAAACCGGCGATGCATTCGCTCACCATCGAAAACAACACGGACGTTTTCACGTCGGTCCGCATCCGCGTTCTGCCCCGCGACACGACCGTCGCGTCCCTGGAGATTCCCGCGGGCGAAAAGGCGGCTGTGCGCCTGCCGGACGGGAAGTACGTGGAGCTGATCCGTTTTGGATCCGACTCGACCGAATACCGGTATGGAAAAGGCGAGGGATTCGAACTTTCCGCGCCCGGAGCCGGCCAGTGGATAGAGGCCACTCTGACCCTCGACGGCCTGGAGGAGGGCAATTACCGGCAGGACGACGTCACGGCGGAAGAATTCGAAGGCAAATGACACCCGACCCCGGGGTCCGAGCTCTCAAACGATAAGGAGACAGATCCGTGCGCTGGATAGGGAGAAGGCAGAGCGAAAACGTCGAGGATAGGAGGGGCATGTCGCCCAAGACCATGGTCGGCGGCGGCCTCGGCACCCTGATCATCGTGATCATCGTGCTGCTGCTCGGCGGCAACCCCCTCGAGCTCCTGCAGAACATGCCCGAGGCGGAAACTGGCATGGTCGGGCAGTCCACGAGCCAGGAGGACAACGAGCTGGCCCAGTTCGCGAAGGTCGTGATGGCCGACACCGAGGACATCTGGGGCAGGCTGTTCCAGCAGGCGGGCGGCCGGTACCAGCCGCCCGTGCTCGTGCTGTACACCGACATGGTGCAGTCCGCGTGCGGATACGGCAGCGCGGCCACGGGCCCGTTCTACTGCCCGGGCGACAGCAAGGTGTACATCGACCTCTCCTTCTACCGCGACCTGCAGACGCGCTTTCAGGCGCCGGGCGATTTCGCCATGGCCTACGTGATCGCGCACGAGGTCGGCCACCACATCCAGAACCTGACGGGCGTCAACGACAAGGTCATGGCGGTCCGCGAGCGGGCCGACCAGCGGACCTACAACAAATACAGCGTGGCCATGGAGCTTCAGGCCGATTTCTACTCGGGCATCTGGGCGCATTACGACCAGAAGCTGAACAACGTGCTCGAGGAAGGCGATCTGGAGGAGGCGCTGAACGCGGCCTCGGCCGTGGGCGACGACCGCATCCAGAAGCGCACGCGGGGCACGGTCGTGCCCGACGCGTTCACGCACGGCACGTCGGAGCAGCGCCGCATGTGGTTCGAGAAGGGCTTCAGGACCGGCGACCTGAGCCAGGGCGACACGTTCGCGGCGTACGGGCTGGAGCTTTAAAAGGTTCCGGGTTCCGAGTTCCGGGTTCCGGGTTGTAAGTTCCGGGTTGGTTATCGCTGATATCCTGATGAATGTCATTCCCGCGTACGCGGGAATCCAGGGGCGGGGCGGAAAAGGAAAGAACCGGTGGTTGCAGGTCCGGAATGCCGGGTCCCTGAAGGGACGGGGCTTCCGGGCGTTTCATTTGAAAAACCGAAAGGATCGGACTTTGCCATGAAAACATCCCGTCGGATCATTGCCGCGGCACTGCTGGCTGTCCTGTTCTGCGTTCTTCCGCAGGCAAGCCGGGCCTCCGACCGCGTCGAATCCCTGGTCCGGAGCATGACCCTCGAACAGAAAATCGACTTCATCGGCGGGTACGAGGGCTACTGCATCCGGCCCATGCCCGAACTGAAGATACCGCAGATCCTCATGGCCGACGGCCCGCTCGGCGTGCGGGGCAAAACGCCGTCCACGGCCTTTCCGGCCTCCATCGGCTGGGCCGCGTCGTTCGACACCGCCCTGGCGCGGCGCGTCGGCGCGGCCATCGGCATGGAGGCGCGGTCGAAGAACACGCACATCATGCTCGGCCCGGCCATGAACATCCACCGCGCGCCCCAGTGCGGCCGCAACTTCGAATACCTGGGCGAGGATCCCCTGCTCGCGGGCCGCATCGCGGTTCCGTACATCCGGGGGCTTCAGGCGCAGGGCGTCATGGCCACGGCCAAGCATTACGCGGCAAACAACCAGGAGTGGGACAGGAACAACGTGTCGTCCGACATGGACGAGCGCACGCTCCGCGAGATCTACCTGCCCGCGTTCGAGGCCTGCGCGAAGGAAGGCAAAGTCGCGGCCTTCATGACCTCGTACAACCTCCTGAACGGCGTGCACGCCTCCCAGCACGACCAGCTGATCAACGAAATCCTGAAAGGCGAGTGGGGATACGACGGCATCGTCATGTCCGACTGGTCCTCCGTGTACGACGGAGTCGCGGCCGCGAAAGCCGGACTCGACCTCGAGATGCCGTCCGGCAAGTTCATGAACCGCGACACGCTCATGCCCGCCGTCCGGTCCGGCGAATTGGATCCGTCCGTGATCGACGGCAAGGTCCGCAGAATCCTCGGCCAGTACGAGCGCTTCGGATTTCTCGACAACGCGGACCTGGCCAAAGGGTACGGCCTCGACTCCGCGTTCGCGCGTTCCGCCGCCCTGGACGCGGCGCGCGGCGGCATGGTGCTCCTGAAGAACGAGGCCGCGTTCCTGCCGCTCGATCCCAAATCCGTCCGCAAAATCGCGGTCATCGGCCCGAACGGCCACCCGGCCGTCACGGGCGGAGGCGGCAGCTCGCAGGTCACGCCGGCGGTGTCCCTGTCCCTGGCCGACGCCGTGCGCCGCGTCGCCGGGCCGGCCGTCGCGGTCACGGCCGAAACGGGCCTGATCCCCGCCGGGCCGGAGCCGGACGCGTTCTACGAGGCGTCCGTGTTCACATCCGAATCGGAAGGCGGACAAGTGCCCGGCCTGAAAGCCGAATTCTTCTCCGGCCGCTGGCCCGAAGGCAAGGCGGACGCGGAGACGATCGTTCCCTTCGTGAACAGGACGTTCACGGACAGCATCCCCGGCCTGAAGAAGGGCCGCATGTTCGTCCGTTTCTCCGGCACTCTGACGCCCGCGAAAACCGGGCCGCACCGGTTCGTGGTGTCGAGCGACGGAGGGTTCCGCCTCACGCTCGACGGAAAGCCCGTGACCGGCATGTGGTGGGGCCGGGGGGAGAGCGTCCGCGCCGCGATTCTGAGCCTCGAGGAGGGCCGCTCCTACGCGGTAGAGCTGAGCTTCATGCAGAGGGGAGAATCCGGAGTCATACGCATGGGGTACGAGGGCCCGGACGCGGTCGAGGCGAAAATGGCGGCCGCGGCCGAAAGGGTCCGGAAGCTCGCCTCAGAAAGCGACCTGGTGATCCTGTCCCTCGGGTTCAACCCGGAGACCGAAACCGAGGGTTCGGACCGGACATTCGGACTTCCGGACGAGCAGGTCAGGCTGGTTCGGGAGACCGCGGCCGTGTCCCGAAAAGTCGTGGCCGTGCTCAACGCGGGCGGCAACGCCGACCTGGCCGCGTGGCAGGACGGCGCGAAAGCCGTGCTCCACGCCTGGTACCCGGGCCAGGAGGGCAATCTCGCGGCCGCGGAAATCCTGTTCGGCCTGACGAATCCCTCAGGCAAGCTTCCGGTCAGCATCGAGAGGAAATGGGAGGACAACGCGGTCTTCAACAGCTACCACGATCCGGACGGGGACAAGAAGGTGTTCTACTCCGAGGGCGTGTTCCTCGGGTACAGGCATTTTGACGCGAAAGGACTCGAGCCCCTATATCCTTTCGGCCATGGGCTTTCGTACACGACGTTCGAATACGGAAAACTTAAGACCGACCGGAAGAAATTCCGGGACGGGGAGACTGTGACCGTCCGCCTGGAGATCAAAAACACGGGAAAGCGCGAAGGCGCGGAGGCGGTCCAGCTCTACGTGGCCGACCCGGTCTCGTCCGTTCCCAGGCCGCTGAAGGAGCTGAAGGGCTTCGCCAAGGTGAGCCTCAAGCCGGGCGAGAAGAAGACCGTGACCATCACGCTGGGGCCGGACGCGTTCCGGTTCTTCCATCCTGACAAGAAGGCGTGGACCGCGGAGCCCGGAGTATTCGTGCTTCTGGCGGGCGCGTCGTCCCGCGACATACGCTCCAAGGCGCAGGTGAAGCTGATTCCTGAATGAGGCGGTTCAAAAGCCGCTATAATGGAGTCAAGGCTTCAGCCTTTCATAGGGCTTCAGTTGTTCAGATCGCCCCCTTATGTTAAAAGTCAAGAAGTTTTCTTGGTAAGCCGTTTCTTCATGTAAACATCCAAAGCGTTCTTTGAAAACCTCATGACTCTACAGGGTGACGAACTGTCTCAAATTCGACTAAA
>JAUCQC010000141.1 GCA_030372965.1 bacterium | reverse complement strand
GGCGGGGGATTCGGGTTCGGATCCGGGCCCGGGGCGGGTTTCGGATTCCCGGCGGGCGGCGCCGGCGGTTTCGCCATGCCGGCGGACCGGGGCGTCGTGTGGGTCCTGGACGAAAAGGGCCGTCCGGCCATGGAATTCGTTCAGACCGGCGCCACGGACGGGAAGAACACGGAGATCGTCCGGTCGCGCGGCCTTTCGGAAGGCGTGAAAGTCATCACCGGACTGGCCCGGAAGGAAAAGACCGAGGCGGCCGCGCCGTCGGGTTCGCGCCAGCGGGGATTCGGCGGCGGGCCGCCGCCGAGAATGTTCTAGGACGGGCGGCCATGAAACCCGTCATCGAAACGAGAAAGCTCGAGAAGACCTACGTCATGGGCGATGTCCGCGTGAACGCGCTCCGGGGCGTGGACGTGACCGTGGCGCCGGGTGAGATGGTCGCCGTCGTCGGGGCGTCCGGATCGGGCAAGTCCACGCTGATGAACCTGCTGGGCTGCCTGGACTCCGCCACGTCGGGGGAGTACCTCCTGGAGGGGCACCGGGTGAGCCGGCTCACGGCGGACGCGTACGCGGAAATCCGGAACGAGAAGATCGGATTCGTCTTCCAGGGATTCAACCTGCTGGCGCGCACGACGGCGCTCGAAAACGTCGAACTGCCGCTTCTCTACGACCGGAAGAAGCGGATTCCCGATCCCCTCGGAGAGGCGGAAAGGGCGCTCCGCCGCGTGGGCCTGGGAGACCGGCTGGACCACGAGCCCAACCGTCTGTCGGGCGGCGAACAGCAGCGGGTCGCCATCGCGCGGGCCCTGGTCAACCGTCCCAGCCTCCTGCTGGCGGACGAACCCACCGGCAACCTCGACACCCGGACGTCCATGGAAATCATGGCCCTGTTCCAGGAGCTCAACGACCAGGGCCTCACCGTGGTGCTCGTCACCCACGAGCCCGACATCGCGAATTGCGCCAAGCGCGTCATCGAAATGCGCGACGGCCAGGTGCGGTCCGACCGTCCCGTGAAGGACAGGATCGAAGTCCCGCGGCCGGCCTCCGGGACGGACCGGAGAAAGGAGGGCCGGACCCGATGAACCTCCAGTTCCGGAATCTCGTCAAGGTCTCCGTCAAGGGCATTCTGAAGAACCGGATGCGCAGTTTTCTGACCTCGCTCGGCATCATCATCGGCGTGGCCGCGGTCATCGTCATGGTGGGCGTGGGCCAGGGCGCCTCCCAGCGGATACAGAATTCCATCGCCTCGATGGGCACGAACCTGCTGATCGTGTTCCCCGGGTCGAGCCAGGCCGGGGGCGTCAACCGGGGCGCGGGCAGCTGGAACCGGTTCACGATGGAAGACGCGGACCGGATCCGGGAGCAGTGCCGGCTCATTTCGGCCGTGTCGCCCCTGG
Source organism: bacterium (assembly GCA_030372965.1). GTDB lineage: Bacteria > Zhuqueibacterota > QNDG01 > QNDG01 > DTFT01 > JAFGAX01. The sequence continues at coordinate 1,068 of JAUCQC010000141.1, read as the reverse complement.
TCCGCTCCGGAGACCAGATCATCGGCGGGGGCAACAACTGGAACGCATCCATCTACGGCGTCTCCACCGATTACTTCGCCATCCGCTCCTGGGAATGCGAGCAGGGAGAGGTGTTCACGGACCGCGACGTGGCCTCGAGCCGCAAGGTCGCGGTGCTCGGCAAGACCACGGCCGAGGCCCTGTTCCCGGGCGTCAACCCGGTCGGCGAGCGCATCCGGATCCGGAACACGCCGTTCATCGTGACCGGGGTCCTGAAGCGGAAGGGGCAGACCTCCATGGGGCCGGACCAGGACGACGTGGTGCTCGCTCCGGCCACCACGGTGCTCTACCGTCTCAAGGGCGGGCGGTACGTGGACATGCTGAACGTCAGCGCGGCCTCGACGGAACAGATGGCCGAGGCGCAGGAGGAACTGCGCGCCGTTCTGCGCGCCGCCCACCGCCTGCGGCCGGGCGACGACGACGACTTCACCATCCGCAGCCAGGCCGAGATCACCGAGATGGCGACGTCCACGACGAAAACCATGACCCTGCTCCTGGGCGCGATCGCGGCGGTTTCGCTCCTGGTGGGCGGAATCGGCATCATGAACATCATGCTGGTGTCCGTCACCGAGCGCACGCGGGAGATCGGCATCCGCATGTCCGTCGGAGCCCGGAGCCGCGACGTGATGATGCAGTTCCTGACCGAGGCGGTCGTCCTCAGCCTGACCGGCGGTCTGCTCGGCATCCTTCTGGCCTTTGCCGTCTCGCTGGTCATGAACCGCTTCACGTCCATGCAGACGGTGCTCCGGCCGGACATCGTCCTGCTGGCCTTCACCTTCGCCGGCGCCGTGGGCATCTTCTTCGGCCTGCACCCGGCGCGCAAGGCGGCGTCCCTGAACCCCATCGAGGCGCTGCGGTACGAGTGACGGCGGATCTCGTATCATGAATGTCCGGTTAGACGAGTTACATGGATTTACCAGCAATGAAAGGGATTATGTCATTGCGAGCCCCGCCCCGGATCAAGTCCGGGATAAACTCCGCGGGGCGCGGCAATCCCTGTTTATTGTAGAGATCGCGTCGGGACTCCGC
>JAUCQC010000140.1 GCA_030372965.1 bacterium | reverse complement strand
GGCCCGCCTTTTTCCGAGATCAGGGTACGGCCGTCCGATCCGAGGAACTCAATCTGTCCCTCGGATTTGGATATTTGAACGGATGCCGCTCCGGAACGCAGAACAAAGGATCCGCCCTTGTCCTCGGTGCGGATGTCAAGGCCCGAGACCGGTTCCTGAACGACGCAGAAGCTCGGGCGTTCCGGGGCCTTGGTTCCCGCGGGCCGTTTCGTCACGCGCACGGTGTTGTCCGCGTAGAACTGGACGCGGATCGTGAGATCGGCCAGGCCCAGTTCCGCCCCGTTCGGGATCGGACGGACATCCGTTTTGCGCGAGGCGCATCCGGCCGTGAACAGTCCGGCCAATAAGACTGGAATCAGAATTTTTTTCATGCTCTTCTCCGCGATGAATGAACCGGCTGAGGCGGAAGCGATTACACTCCGCCTGTCGATAAAATAATCAGAATGAGAGCGAAAAGCAAGCGGAGGAACCCGAGGTCCGGATTTCGGGCGTGCCGCACGGATATGAAGAAGGCGGGATGCGACTCCCGCCTTTATCCCGGACCGGTGGATTTTCAGGCCGTTATTTTAAAACCGCCAACCCCCCGACCCGGACCGCGCCGTCCGCGGTCACACGGCACGAATAGAGACCCGACGCCAGGCCGCTGCCCTCGAATGGAACGCGGTATTCGCCCGGCGAAAGGACCGCATCCACCAGAACCGCCGTTCTTTCTCCCCGGACGTTGAATACTTCGAGCCGGACGCGGCCGGATTTTCCGACGCGGAAGGGAATCGTCGTGGACGGATTGAACGGATTGGGATAATTCTGCCCCAGCCCGGCCGTTTCGGGACGGCGGCCGCGGTCCGTAACCCCGCTCGCCATCCGTCCGTGCGGCCCGGCCGCCGGCGGATTCACGCCATGGCACACCGTGCAGTCGCGGAGCGGACCTGAGAATCCCTGCAAAGCGATGTTCTGGCTGTTGTCCCGCTCGATGATTGTCGGCTGAATGGCATGGGGCGAGCCGTGGCACGCGCTGCAGTAAAGTCCCCCGTGGCCCTTGGACTGCCGGTACAGCTTCGCCGGTTCCTCCGAGAAAACGGAGCCGTGGCATTCGCCGCAGCGGGGTTCATCCAGCCACGGCCTGCGGCCCCGCGATACTGTGACCGCCACGTTCGCGACGCTCCCGTGGCAATCCTGGCACTTCATCCCCTTTGAGTACATGACGTCCCGCAGGCATTTCGTCCGGCTGCCGGGATGGCAGGCGTAACAGTCGTTCGTCTTCCCGGCATGCTTCCCGTGGACGGCCTGCGACAGTGGCGGCGCCTCGCCCTTTCCGGTCGTGCCGAGCGCGTTGGAGGCGTGGCAGGAAGCGCAGAGCAGGGGCCGGTCTGCGGGGTTGAATCCATCCTCGTTCTCGTGTTCGTTGAGAATGTCCATCTCGGACGAATGGCACTTCGAGCTCACACAGTTGATTTCGTTCGAGACCGGAACGACCGGACGGGTGGAAGCGGTTTCCCCGCCTCCGGAATCGAAGAGCCGGACCATGGCCTGCTGGTAGGGATCCTCATTCGCAAGGTCTGCGTCGGTGTACGGCGTGATCGGGATGCCCTCCGCGCGGAAAGCGCCGTCCTTGAAGGTCATGACGCCGGAGAGACCGTTTCCTGTGAGGCCGACATTGTCGGGCAGATTGACGCCGAAGAGTTTGTCCTCGTAGCTCCAGAAGTTGGTCTTCCCGACGGAGTATGTGTTCCCGGGGATTTCGTACGTGACGAGGATCCCGTCGGTCAGCAGGGCGGGCATTTTCGAAGCGTCGCCTTTCAGGATGACCTGGGCCGTCAGGTTGTTGTAGGGCGGCAGGACCGCCATGTTCTGGAAGTCCCTGTTCGCGCAGTGCATACCGAGATCGTTCCAGGCAAGAATGACGGCGATGATCGTGGTGTTCATGGGGCCTCCGGCCTGATACAGAAAGAGGGATGGCGGATGCGGCTATATTAAAAATTACTTAATTTTAATGGGATTGTCAATCGGTAATTTGGGCGGATGTCTAAGGTCGCCCGGGACTATGAAGCCCCGGATTATCGTGTATCCGACTTTTCCAGCCCGTTTTGCAGAAAAGTCATGACTTTTCTGCATTTGCCTGAAGATTAGCCGGATAGTTGAAGCTGTTTCGCAGTTACAGGCAAAAACCCCTTGACTTATACCTTATTTATACCTATATTTTACCATGAGCCTTACCGAGAAACAGCAGGCCGTGTACGCCTTCATCCGGCAGTACATGGAAAACACCGACCGGGCCCCGTCCTATGACGAGATCCGGCGGTATTTCGGGTTCGCGTCCTTTCAGTCCGTGCAGAAGCACCTGAAACAGCTCGAACGCAAGGGGGTCCTGCGCATGCCTGCCAAAAACCAGAAACGCAGTCTGACGCTCGTGGAACTGGGCGGCAAGAACGTCATTCTGCCCCTGTCCGGAACCGTGGCCGCGGGCCGGCCCATCGAAGCGGTGGAAACGGCCGAAACCGTGGCCGTGCCCGAGGAGATGGTGGGCACGGGCGAGTATTTCGCGCTCCGCGTGGCCGGTCAGTCCATGATCGAGGAGGGCATATTCGACGGCGACACCATTGTGGTGCGGAGCCAGAAGAACGCGGAGAACGGCCAGACCGTGGTCGCGCTGGTGGACGGCGACGCCACGGTGAAGAAGTACTACCGCTGGACCGACGGCATCGAGCTCAGACCCGCGAACCCGGACATGGATTCCATATTCGTGCGCGAGGGCGAGTTCCGCATCCGCGGCATTGTCGTGGGGCTGATGCGGAATTACCGTTGAGAGGGAAAAACAAATTTGTCGATCCGTAGAGCCTGTCTCTTATACACATCTGACGCTGCCGACGAGTTCCGAA
>JAUCQC010000139.1 GCA_030372965.1 bacterium | reverse complement strand
CGCTGTCTCGTGGGCTCGGAGATGTGTATAAGAGACAGATATATCCTCACCAAAACAACGCATTGATGGCAAAAATTGCATGATTTTTGTCTTTTCCGTATTTCAGAAGGGACTTTAAATATTTAATTAATAATTAACTTAAAAGGGCCGCCTCCGGGGACCGATTCGGTTTTAAAGCACGGAAGACGAGTCCCTGTTCTGAATCATTGCGTGATCGCATATCCCGGACGTCCGGGACTGCGGGGAGTTATAATTCATCATTGAGGGCGAGACGAGACGAAAGGGGGTGAATTTTCAGACGAATCCGCGGGTCCGCGACCGGACCTTTCGAATCGCATCGAATCGACTACGGAGGATCAAAATGAAGAAGAGAGTGTGGATTTTCAGTCTCGCGCTCCTGGCCCTGTCCGTCTCGGCGGGCGCCCAGGACTTTTCGATCACGATCGACGGCCAGAAGGACGCGTGGTACGGCCAGCTCACCGGTCCCGCGAACGGCGTCGTGTACCTGCCTTCGGACGCTTATCTGCGCGACGTGGGGGTTCCGCCCGACGACAACGCGGACGTGTCGGCGACGGTCTGGTTCTCGTACGACGCGGAATACCTGTACTGCTACGCCGAGGTCAATGACGACGTCGTGGCCGCCACCAACGGCAGCCGGTTCGAGAACGACTGCGTCGAGCTGAAGTTCGACCCGGATCCGGCGGCCGGCGCGGGAACCGCCACATCCAACAGCCGCTTCACGGCCAGGGGCGCGGCCGATGCTGAGAATCCGGCCGGCGTGGACAACCTGAACGGCTCCGGCCACCTCGAGGACGCCTCGGGCTCCGACTGGATTCCCTCGGATGAGGACTACGCCCGCCGCATCACCGCGGACGGGTACGCGGTCGAGTTCCGCATCCCGTTCGATTACATCAATGAGCCCCAGGACGGCCGGTTCATGGTCGCGCGCGACGTGAACGCGGTGTTCGGCCTGGCGATCAATGTCGGCGACAACGACGCGGCGTCCCGGGAGAGCATGCTGCAGTGGTCGGCCGGCCATCACAACGACGCGCACAGCAACGCGGCCCTGCTCGGCTCCGCCACCTTCCTCGACAATCACATGCTCAGGCTCGAGGCCGTAAGCCCGCGCGACAACTCCATCGTCAATGAGAACGCGGACGAGTGGTATCTCCTGCCCACCGGCGTGGACGACGCGTCCGTCTCCCCGCCCGGGACGTTCGAACTGCTGTCGAACTACCCCAACCCGTTCAACCCCTCCACCCGCATCCTCTACCGGTCCGACCGCGTGGAACCGGTGACGCTCGACGTCTTCAGCCTGACCGGCGGCCGGGTCCGGCGCCTGGTCGACGGCGTTCCGGCCGCGCCGGGCGTGCACGAGGCGGTGTGGAACGGCCTGAACGACGCCGGCGAAACGGCGGCCAGCGGAACGTACATCGTCCGCCTGACCTCTCCGTCGCGCGCCGCGTCGGCCAGGATCACGCTGGTGAAATAGCGTTTCACTCATTCGACTTTCCGGATCGACTCCGGGTGTCCGGCCCCCCGCTCCGTGGGCCGGAAATCATCAAAAGGGACCTCCCGGAAAGGAGGTCCTTTTTTTTACGGTTCCGGGTCCAGAGACAGTTGATGGTCCGAAACGCCGAGCCATCGAAGCTTTCAATAGGGATACCCTGTCCCCGGGTCCCGCGCGGCCGGAGGCGGGGCTTTCGGGCATCTCCCGCCTTCCGTTCGATCGCCTCGTCCCGTAAAAGCGGGACGAGGCCTATGGGACCGACATGACCATCCCCGGATCCATTGAAAAAATCAGAATCCACAGGGAGGATTTTTCAACACGAAACACGAAACCCGGAACCCGGAACCCGGAACGAAAAAACCTCCCGGATCAGAGATCGTCCGGGAGGTTTTATTGTCGACGGACGGAACGTTCCGTCACCGTTTCTTCTTCAGCTCCGCCTTCCGTTTGGCCTCTTTCTTCGCGCGGTACTTGTCCCGCCGGATCTCCATGATCGCGTAGATGATCGGCACGACGAGGAGCGTGAGCACGGTGGCCACGGTGAGGCCGCCCATGACGGCGCGCGCCATGGGCGCCCAGGTTTCGCCGCTCTCGCCGATGCCCAGGGCGAGCGGCAGCATTCCCAGAATGGTCGTCATGGCCGTCATGAGCACGGGCCGCATGCGCGTCAGGCCGGCTTTCTCGATGGCGTCGAACAGCGGCATGCCGCCGTCGTGGAGCTGGTTGGTGTAGTCGACCAGCACGATGCCGTTGTTCACCACAATGCCCACCAGCATGACGACGCCGATCAGCACCATGATGTTCATCGGCGTCCACGTGACGATGAGCGCCAGGGCCACGCCGATGATGGCCAGGGGAATCGTGAACATGATGACGAACGGATCGAGATAGGACTCGAACTGCGAAGCCATCACCATGTAGCACAGCACCATGGCCACCAGGAAGGCCAGGGCCAGGTACATGAAGGACTTGGCCATTTCCGCGGCCTGGCCGCTGATGGCGATGCGGTAATCGGTGGGCATGGCCACCTTCTTGAGGGCCTTCTTGACGTCCGCCGATGTGGTGTTCAGGCTCCGGCCCGACACGTCCACCGAGACGGTGACCAGCCGCTCCTGGGCCTTGCGGTCGATGCGCATCGGCGCCCGGTCCACGACCACGTCGGCCACCGACCGCAGGGGCACCTGACGGCCCGCCGGCGTCATGATCAGCAGGTTTTCAACGTCCCGCTGGCTCTGCCTCGAATCCTCGTCGAGCCGGACGCGGATGTTGTACTCGTCGCCTCCCTCCCGGTAGCGCGTCGCCACCGTTCCCAGAACGCTGGTGCTGATGGCCTGGCCGACGGAGGACGTGGAGAGACCGAGGTCCGAGATGCGCTGCCGGTCGAGCCGCACCACCAGTTCGGGCTTGGCCTTCTTGACGCTGATCTCCGTGTCGGCCACGCCCTTGATCGCCTTGATCGTGTCCACCACGGTTTCGGCCAGGGCTTCCGACACCTTCAGGTCCTGGCCGTAGATCTCGATGACGATGTCACCGCCGCTGCCCATCATCTGTTCGCCGCGGTCCGAGAACTGCAGGTCCACGTCGGGCAGATTCTTCAGCCGGTCCCGCAGGTCGTTCTGGATCGCCTCGGCGGAGCGTTTCCGCTTTCCCAGGGGCTTGAGTTTGATCATCACCGAGCCCTGGTTCGAGCCGCTCGAACTGAAAATCGCGAAAGCGCCCTCCTGCTGGCCGAAATCGTGATAGATGATCTCCGCCTCGGGCACCGTCTCCTGAATCGTTTGATAAATGTGACTCATGGTTCCGGCCATGGATTCGAGGCTGATGCCGGGTGACCGGTCGACGGTCATCTGGATGTACCCCTGATCCGAGCGGGGCATGAATTCGCCGCCCCGTTTGACGAGAAAAACCACCGACAGGACGAAGGCGACACCCACGATGACCAGAACCCGTCTGCGGTGATTCAGCGCCCAGTGCAGCGCCTTCGCGTAGGCGTCGTGGAGGCTGTTCAGCCAGCCCCCGATGCGGTCGCTCAGCGAATTGAGCCGCTCGAACCGCGATCGTCCGTTGCCGCGCGCGGAGGAAAAGAACCGCGACGCCAGCAGGGGAATCAGGGTGATGGCCACGAGCAGGGAAATGGCCAGGGAGACCACGATGGTCACCACCATGTCGTTGAACAGCTCGCCCGCGATGCCCGGAACGAAGAGCACGGGCACGAACACCACCAGTGTCGTGAGCGTGGACGCGGTGATGGCCATGGCCACCTCGTGGGTGCCCCGCTCCGCGGCGTCCCGCGGCGACTCGCCCTCCTCGTGGTGCCGGAACACGACCTCGAGCACCACGATGGAGTTGTCGACGATCATGCCCACGGCCAGCGCCAGGCCGGCCATGGAGATGATGTTGAGGGACAGCCCCAGGTAATCCATGACCGCGAACGTGACGAGCATCGAGACCGGAATGGACACGGCCACGATGAGCGAGCTCCGCAGGTTCCTCAGAAAGAAGAGCAGCACCAGAAACGTGAGCACAATCGCCTGCCAGGCCGAGGACCCGAGGTTGGCCATGGACTTGTTGATGAAGTCGGCCTGGGAAAACAGCGTCTCGATCTTGAGGCCCTTGGGCAGTTCGGACAGGATGGCCGGCATCTGCTTCGCGACTTCCCGGCTCACGGCCACGGTGTTCGCGTCGGACTGCTTCTGAATCATCACGACCACGGCCGGCGAGTTGTTCGTGTACACGCGCTGACGCTGCTCCGCGAAACCGTCGACGACCTTCGCGACGTCCTTCACGCGGACCACGGCGCTTCCCGACGCCATCACGGGGGTGTTCTCGATCTCCGCCAGCGACTGGTACTCCCCCGCCGTCTGGATCGTGTACTCCTGATGGGGGTCCTGCACCCACCCGGAGGCGATCTGCTGGTTGTTCATCTGAAGCGCGCCGAGCACCTGCAGAATGGAGACGTTGTGCGCCCGCATGCGGAGCGGATCCGCCTGGACCTGGATTTCCCGCGACAGCCCGCCCACCGTGAACGACGACGCCACGCCCGGGATGCGCTCGAGCCTCGGCTCGAGTTCGTGCTCGGAGATGCGCCGCAACTCGGCCATGCCGTGCACCTTCGAGTCGAGCGTCAGCTGGATGATGGGCATGTCGGACAGGTCGAACGCGAAAATCATGGGATTCGTGGCGTCGGCCGGCATGACGTCCTTGATGTACTCCAGCGCGTTGCGGACGTCGATCTGCGCCTGGTTGATGTCCGTGCCCCATTCAAATTCGAGCATCACGGCCGAAATGCCCTGCATCGACATGGACGTGACCTGCTTGACGTTCTCGACCGTGCCGACCGACTCCTCGATGGGCCTCGTGACCACGGTTTCCATGTCGGCCGGCGCCACGCCGACGTAGGATGTCATGACCGCGATGTACGGAAATTCGAGGTTGGGATACAGATCCAGCTTGAGCCGGATCAGGGAAAACAGGCCGAAACCCGCGGCCATCAGGTAGATCATGAAGGCCGTGACGCCCCGGCGGACCGACAGGCTGGTGAGGCTCATGTGCCGCTCCTTATCGGACGGCCGCGACGGCCATGCCGTCGCGCAGGTTGTTCTGGCCCGAGACCACGATGGTGTCCCCGGCCCGCAGGCCGGACCGGACCGCGATGTTCTCGTGATTCACGTAGTCGACCTCGATCGGACGCTGAACCGCCTTCCCTGAATCCACGGAGAACACGATGTATTTCTTGACCACGATGTCCCGGCCGCCCCGGGTTTCCATGGACGTGTTCTCGATGGCCGCGTACCGCGGAACGGTCAGGGCGTTCTTCAGGACACCGGTCCGGACCTCGATTTCCGCGAACATGCCGGGTTTCAGGACCAGGCCCGGATTCGGCGCGAGCACCTCGACGCGCGCCATCCGGGTCATGGGATCAAGAACGGGGCTGACTTTCCGGATGCGGCCCTTGAACACCCTGTCCGGGTAGCTCTTCACCCGGATCTCCGCTTCCTGGCCGGCCGCCAGGCGCCCCAGGTCCTGCTCCGCGGCCTGGAACACGATCTTGACGCGCTCCATCTGCACGATGCGGACCAGGGGCATCGCGGGATTCGCCATGTCCCCTTCGTCGTAGTTCCGCTCGCCCACCAGTCCGGAGATCGGCGCCTTGACCGTGGTCTCCTCGAACTGGTCTCGGATGGAGGCCAGGCCCGCCTCGGCCTGCCGGGCCTGGGCCGCGGCCGCCTCGGACTGGGTGCGCACGGCGTCGTACTGCTGTTTGCTCATGGCGTTCTCTTTATAGAGCCGCTCCGCGCGGACGAACTCGGCCGCCATGTTGGCTTCCTGCGACTTGGCGGCCGCGAGCCCCGCCTCCGCCTGCCGGACCGCCTGCTCCAGGGTCGCGGCGTAGATTTTCGCGACGGGCGCTCCCGCCGCCACGCGGCTGCCGATGTCGACGAAGTACCGCTCGATGCGGTCCGGCACCTTGGCGAACACCTGCACCTCGTTCTCGGCCTGGATCTCCCCGGTGTAGGACAGGGACTGGACGACGTCGCCCTTCCGGACAGCGTCGACCTGAACGGGCACTTTGATCTCCTCATCCGCCTTCTTTTTGCCGCATCCGGCCAGTGCCAGGGCAAGGATCAGCGTAAGGGCGGTCCGACAGTTGCGCGTGAACATGTATCTCTCCTTTGGCGATTGCAAACTTTCCCGATGCGTTTCTTTGAATGCGGAATTCGACCCGCCGGTCCTCCGGAACGCGATGCCGCTCATTCCAGCACCCCCTTCAGCACGCCCGCCGCCTTCCGGAGGCCGTAACGGGCCATCTGGTATTCGTAGAGGGACGAGATGGAATTGAGCTTGGCCTGGGTCAGGGCCAGGCGGGCGCCCATCACGTCCAGCTGGGTGCTGGCGCCCTCCTCGTACATGAGGGTGGCCAGCCGCATGGCCTCCTCCGCCAGGACCGCCGATTCGCCGGCGGCCCGGACCTTCTGTTTCGCTTCCACGAATTTGTTGTAGGCCATTTCGGTCTCGGCCGCGATGCCGTCATCCGCCTGTTTCCAGTTGTCCTTCGCGATCTTCACGTCCATGCGCGCCTTGTGCCAGCCGTACCAGTTGGCGCCGCTGTTGAACAGCGGAATCTGCAGGCTGAGGGCCGAGGTGAAGCCTTTGCTGAAGTCGTCCTGCGTGAATTGATAATCCGTCCGCATCGCCATGAAGGAATAATCCGTCTGAAAGAACACCTTGGGCCGGTCCTCCTTCCTGCCCAAGG
>JAUCQC010000138.1 GCA_030372965.1 bacterium | reverse complement strand
TACACCGTTCGGAACTCGTCGGCAGCGTCAGATGTGTATAAGAGACAGCTTTCAAGGTGCCGGGCACTTTTTGTTAGCCGGGAGATTCGAACAGCCTGCGACATTGTCGTAATTGATTTCGCGGATTTAAAAAAAAACGCTTGACTTTTAAACAGTATTGCGTATATTTAGAATGCTTACTACAAAGTAGCAGTATTGCCGATAATCAGAGGGGAACCATGTCCAAAACCCAATCGACACCCGAACTGTCCAAGGCCGAGTACGACATCCTGCGCGTGCTCTGGAAGGACGGCAAGCGGAACGTCCGCGAGGTTCACGAAAGCCTCCAGCCCGTGTATCATTGGGCCTACACGACCACCAAGACCATGATGGACCGGATGGTGGCGAAGGGTCTGCTGACCCGGGAGGAATTCCACGGCGTTTTCCTCTACACTCCGGTCGTGAGCCGTCCCGCGGGCCTGGCGAAAATGGTGGAGTTTTTCGCGGACCGCGTTCTGGAAATGGACACGGGCGCCGTGGTGTCCCTTTTCGCACGCAGCAAGGCGATCACGCCGGATGAAATCCGTGAACTCGTGGCGCTGTTGAAGGACAAGAAGAGGGGGGATTGAACCATGCACGGCGCTGTCATTCTTCGGCTCGATCAGGCCGGAAACGCGGTTCTGCCGTTTCTCCTGAAGCAGACTCTGCTTTCGACCGTGCTTTTTGTCCTTGTTCTGACACTGGTACGGATTTTCCGGAAAAGCTCCCCTCTGTTCCATCTGGGATTGTACACGCTGGTTCTCGTCCGGCTCGTTCTTCCCCCGGATTTTTCCCTCCCGTTCAGCGGACGGAGCATCCTGGATGCAACCGGTCTGTCCGGCCTGTTCTCGATCGCGGCGTCGGCGGTCCCCGCGCCGCAAACAGAAACCGGTGGTACCGCCTTTTCCCCGGGGGATGAATCCGGAGAAACCGGTCCGTCTCCCGCGGAAACGCGCCCGTTTCCGTGGATGGCCGCGATATTTACGGTCTGGATGACAGGCGTGCTGGTTCTGTCCGTTGTCGTGTGCCGCCGGCTGCTCGCTTTCCGCAGGATAACCCGGCGGGCGGTTCCCGTGACGGGTTCCAGCGTCACGGACGCCGCGGAACGGTGGAAACGGATCCACCGCGTCCGGCGGCCGGTCCGGATCGTGACCTCCGATTTGTGCCTGTCGCCGTTCACGATCGGCGTCCGCAGGCCGGTGATCCACATACCGGGCGCCGCGCTGAAACGGGACAACCCGGATTTGATCGAATCGATCATCGGCCATGAACTTGCGCACGTGAAGACCCTGGACGCGTTCTGGATCCGCGTGCAGAACGTCCTGCAAGTCGTCTATTTTTTCAATCCCGCGCTCTGGGCCTCGGTCAGCCGGATGCACCTGCTCCGGGAGTGCCTGGCCGACGACATGGTGATCGCCGGAAGACGCCTGTCGCCCGAAACCTACGGCCTCGGATTGCTGGCCGTTCTCAAATGGAACGTGTTCGGGGCGGAGTCATTGGGGCTTCTGCCCGAATTCGGAAGCTCAAGGAGGAAAATCATGAAGCGCATCGAAAACATCAAGTCCGGCCGGCCGTCCATCATCGGAGGAAAAGGGGTTGCGACCGCGGCCGCCGGCACGCTGCTGCTGGGGCTCTTCCTTCTGCCGATGGCGGGAGCCGGACGGGGAACTGTTACACAGGCCACGGTTCAAGGATCAAACGGCCCGGTTCCTGAATCCTCCGGAGACTTCGCGCCGGATGAAGCGCCCGTTGTCAGGGAAGCCGCCCGGTACGGCTCTCCGCTTCCGGGAAAAACCGTGACTGCCGGGTTCGGGTCCATGCGGAACCCGTACGACGGTAAAACCATGGACCACAAAGGAGTGGACATTCAAGCGCCGAAGGGAACGGCTGTTCTGGCCGTGACGGACGGGAAGGTCGCGATCGCGGAAACGGCCTATATCGCGGATCAGGGGAAGGGCCGGTATGTCCTTCTGCACCATTCAGCAGGGGAAACTTCCAGTTTGTATTCACACCTGGATTCCGTCGGGGTCGTGAAGGGACAGACCGTCCACAGGGGAGACGTGATCGGCACGGTCGGATCAACAGGCCGGTCGACGGGTCCGCACCTGCACCTGGAGATCCGGAAGGGCGAGGCCGCCATCGACCCCGCGTCCGTCATTGATTTCGGAAAGCCGAGTTGCGTGAAGTGAAGGAGAAGACGAAATAGGGCGGTTATGAGTGATAAAAAAGCGGCAACCTTCTGAAAGAA
>JAUCQC010000137.1 GCA_030372965.1 bacterium | reverse complement strand
GGGCTCGGAGATGTGTATAAGAGACAGACCCCGGGGTCTACCTGATCCGAGGTCAGTGCAATCCGTTTTCCCTGCGGTATCATCAACGGGACCCCGGGGTCTGGATTGCTCCAGGTGCGTCGCACGTGAGAGATCACTTCATCAGCACCATCTTCCGAACTGCAGTGAACTCCCCCGCCTGAATCCTGCAGAAGTACACGCCGCTCCCGATCCCGGACGCGTTCCACTCCAGACGATGGGACCCCGCGGAGAAAAAGCGGTCCGCGAGCACGGCCGCCTCCCGTCCCATGATGTCGTACACTTTCACGTTCACGGGACCGGGAACCGGGAGCCGGAACCCGACGGATGTCGATGGATTGAACGGATTCGGATGGTTCTGGAACAATGCGAAGCGGAACGGAACCGAAACGCCGGCGTCCCCTCCGTTCACTCCCGAGGGAAGGCGGCCGTACAGCACGGCCATGGTGTCGGCGTTCCTGCGCAGTTCGGTCAGCCCGTTCCCGAGCACGAGCCCGAATGCCACGGTGAACGAATCGCCCGCAGCCGGGGAGAAGGGCGGCGCCGTGACCAGGAGCCGAAAGTCCGACGTGTCCCCAAGCACGGTGACGCCCCCGGCCGCCATCAGGTCGAATCGCGCATCGTCGGTTTCCGGCTCCTCTGCGCCCGGTATGGCGCGGACCGAGTGGAGCGCCTGCCCGCCGCGGAGCATGCGCACCCCGACATAGGTGCCGGGATTGCCTGAGGCGTTGTATGCGTAGATCATGTTCCTTGCGGCATCGAATCCCGCCTGGTTGTTTCTCCAGTCGGACCATGGCACGTCCGCGTCGGCGAAGAACCCCGCGTACAGTTCCGGGGTGCTTCCGGCCGCGCTCAGGCGGCGCACCGTGTACCGGAAGATGATGAAATCGTCCCGGCCCGGGCCGGACCACTGAAAGCTCTTCTGATGGACCTGCAGTCCGATGGGCGCGGTCGACGCCCACCGGTCGTCATAGATCATGTCGCAGTCCTGATCCGATTCGCCCGGCCCGAGAAACACGCCGGTGCCCTCCGATTCGGCCCAGTCCCACTCGAGCCAGTCCCGGTCCATGACCCGTTTCGCGCCCTCCACGCGGCCTGCCACCCATAAAGACCCGCGTGACATGTAACCCTTCCCGTTCGAACCAGGCCAGTACGCGGATACGGTTTCATCGTCCTCGTTCCCGAGCGTGGAGTCCCGAAAGAGTTCGAGAACCACGCTCCCCGCGTCGTGCACGATGGGGACATAGAGCCATCTGCCGTCCGAGTAGGCGGTATTGCCGTCGAAGTCCGTCGCGTAGCAGAAAACATAGAGCCATTCACCGGCGTTGAACGGCCCGGCTGAAACGCCCCATATCCTGTCCCCGGCGGATCTGTCTTCGTGCAGACCGTCGTCCGCCATCGGAACGAAACCCTCAAAAACGTCTCCTCTCCATATCCCCAGACCCGCGTCCGAGACCCCGGATTCGTCGTCCACCACGGCATTGAAAAAGACGGGAATTCCCTGACGAACGACCCGGCTCCAGTCCCAGGAGATGAAGGCCGGAGGCGCGTTCGAGTCCTCCGTGATCAGGTCCAGCGCGTACCAGAGGTTGAACTGGTAGTACCAGCGGTCCGAGCAGACGACGATGAACGGCTTGTCCTCGACCATGCACCCGGCTTCGATGAAATCGGATCCCGCGTACGCAGTGCACTGGTTCGGGGGCGTCCAGGTCTCCCCGTTGTTGAAACTCTTGACGTAAAACACGTCCGAGGGCCAGTAATCGTAGTCCGCCCAGGGGCCTTCATCCCTCGAGTAGAACATCCACAGCGCGCCGTTCGACTCGCGCATCACGAAGAGGCCGTATTCGTTCGCTTTCGAGTTGAAAATGGGTACGGGATCGGACCAGGTGACCCCCCCGTCCGTGCTGGTGTCGACCGGTAAATGTCGTCGTCCTCGTCCGGAAAACAGGCGTAAATCGCCGTGACCGAACCGGACCCGCTCGAAACGACGGACAGGTTGTACGGGTCCGTACCGTTCGACGTGAAAACCCTCCCCGCGCTCCACGAATCCCCGCGGTCGTCGCTCGTGCGAATGACGGTCTCGTATGAACCCGAATCCGTTTCCCGGTAATACGACAGCCACAGCCTGCCGTCGTCGGTCTGGGACAGACACAGGGAGTACAGGTCGGCCGTCTCTCCGATGGCCGCGGGTTCGGACCACACGGGAGGAACCGGGCCGAAACGGCTCATGTAAAGCTTGTTCTCCTGCCCGTGCTCGCGCCAGACCGCCAGCACGGTGCCGTCCAGGGTTTTCAGGCCCGTCAGGGAGGACGCGTTCACTTTCGCGACGAACATGGGATCGTGCCAGTCGAGGCCCCCGTTCTCGCTTCCTGACATGAACAGGGTGTCCTGGTTCGCAGAAAGGTAGACGATGAATATTTTTTCGCCCTGGGAGAAGGCGAACGCCTCAGTGTAGTACTCTCCCTCGCGCATGAAGGGGAAATGATTGTAGGCCTGGTAATCCGACGGCCGGCCCGTTTTCGACAATGCGGCCGCGGCGTGCGCCGGGCGGTCCGGCCTCATCCTTGAAATGGCATCCGGCGCGTGCCCGTGGTTCCTGTCGGCCCTGCGGGACTGCCGGAGCGCCTTCGTTTCCTGTCGTTTTTGCCGGAAAACGCCCCGGCCGGCCGGAGCCGCGGACAAATAACAGGGATGAACGAGAATCAAGGCGGCTGTGAGGAGGAAAATCCACCGTTTCATTCTTCACCTCCCGTTTTGGAATGAAATCGATGCAAGCGGCGAATGGAAGCTTTGTAATAAAGATAGAATATTCGGGAAATGCAAGGGATTTCTACTGAGGGCTTCGGAGACTCTGTCCGGCCGGTCGTTCCGGCACAACGGATCTTCCGCAGGGCGGTAAAAGCCCGGATGGAGTCGCCGGAGGAGAGAGGGCATGATTGGAGCAGGTATGAAGAGGGATCAGGGGCGGTTATTTCTTTCGGGTCCCCGTGTTTTCCCAAAGATCCTGCACCGGAACCGCCCAAAGACCACGGCCGAACGGCAGGCGTTTTTCGCCTGTATAAATGACATAACCGGCCGCAAACCTCTGTCCGGCCGTTTCCTTCAGGGACGCAAGCCCCGAAAAATCGCCGTTTTTCAAATCCGCCGAGGCCTTGACCTCGATGCCGACGACGCGTCCCCCGCGGTCTTCCAGAACCAGATCCGCTTCCGCGCCTCCGGCCGTCCTGTAATGGTAAAGAGACGCGGACGTTTCCGACCAGGCAATTTGTTTCATCAGCTCCCCCGCGACGAACGTCTCGAGAAGCCGGCCGAGGGCCAGCCTGTCCCTTTTCAGGCTCGTGACGGACGCCCCGGTCAGATAGGCCGCAAGGCCCGTATCGCACAGATGCAGTTTCGGAGACTTGACCAGCCTTTTGCCCCTGTTGACGAACCAGGGCGGAATTCGCCACACCAGATACAGCGCTTCGAGAAGCGCCATGTACCGTGTTGCTGTGGTGTGCGGAATGCCGAGTCCCCGGGAAATGTCGGCCAGGTTGAAGATTCCGGCCGTCCTCGAAGCGAGCAATGAAAGCAGTTGGGGAATGCGCGTCAAACCTTCGATCTGGGCGAGGTCGCGCAGGTCTTTCTGAAGCAACGCATTGATATACGAACCGAACCAGGCGTTTCTTCTGTCTTCATCCCTGCGGGCTGAAGCCTCCGGGAACCCGCCCGCGACCAGAAGGCGTTCGAGCGTTCCGCGGGCCGTCCCGGCATCTCCCGCTTGAAACGTGGCGGGATGAAAAGCCCGGTCTATGAACGAGGAGTCACTCCCCTCCGCCTCTCCCCGGGAAAAGGGCCACAGGGTGACTGTTTCCATGCGGCCGGCCAGGGAGTCGGCGATTGCCGGCATGAACATGGGATTCGCCGATCCGGTCAGAATGAAGCGCCCGGGAGCGCGGTCGCGGTCGACTTCACGCTTGATGGAAGTGAAAATTCCCGGGACGCGGTGGGCTTCGTCGATGACCGCGGGGTTCGGAAGGCTTTGTATGAATCCCGAGGGATCGGTCGAAGCCGCGGCGAGTATGGCGGCGTCGTCGAAGGAATAGTATCCGCATCCCGGCAGCCTCCGAGCCAGAAACCGGACCAGGGTGGTCTTGCCCGTTTGACGGGCGCCCGTCAACAGCACCACGGGCGTATCAGCCAGAGCCCGGACAATACTGCGTTCAATGAACCGCCTGATCATGGTGTGAATTTAACCATTTGATGGTGATTTTGCAAGGACAATTTTCAGTCGTTCGGATCCACCGTCACCGGCGAAACATCAGACCGGGTCTCACATTCGGGAAAAACGGAGGCGGAATTATTGAAGCTCCCCGCCGCAAGCGGCGGGCCTTCAATTGTGAAAAAATAAAATAACTTGGTGCCGCCTTGCGGCGAATCTTCTATCTGTAGAGAAAAGACATCTTTGATTCGCTCGCTTACCCCGGGGTCCGCTACGCGGGATCAAACTATAATATGCCTTCTTGTTGAAGACAAGCCCCGGGGAATGCGCTCGCTGACAGATTCAACCCGCCTTCATTCCAGGCCCATTTGGCCGCCTTTGGGCGAAGCCCCCTGCGGCGATCTGGATTATGCAGACCGCGGCAGTGTCCGCCGGGGAATCTCCCGAACGCGCCAAGTTACATTCGAATAGTCAAAAAAAATGGCACGGTCCCCGTCTTAAGCGGGGGCCGTGCCTGAACCAATATGGACGATCAAAGTTAGCGTGGATATACACGCCCTTCATACATTACTTCATCAACACCATCTTCCTCACGGCCGAAAACTCCCCTGCCTGAATCCTGCAGAAGTACACGCCGCTCCCGAACCCGGAGGCGTCCCACTCAAGACGATGGGACCCCGCGGACATGGACCGGTCCGCCAGGACCGCGATTTCCCTGCCCATCGTGTCGTAAACCTTCACGGTGACACGTTCCGAATACGGAATCGTGAACCCGATGAAGGTAGCCGGATTGAATGGATTCGGATGGTTCTGAAACAGCGCAAAGCGGAACGGAACCGAAACGCCGGCACTCGGTTCGTCCACGCCTGTGGGAAGGCCTTCATACACCGCGGCCATGGTGTCCGCGTTCGCCTGAAGTTCCTCCAATCCCCTCCCGAGCACGATGCCGAACGACACGGTGATGGAGTCTCCTGCGGCCAGCGTAGCCGGCGGGGCCGTCAGGACCAGGCAGAAATCACCCGTGTCCCTTTCGACATGGACCCGGCTGCCTCCCATATAATCATACCTGAAAATATCGCCCCACACGGAAATGTCGTCCATTCGATAGGCGTAGAGTGCGTCCGAGACCGAATCCCGTCCCAGCAGCCGCGCGCCGAACCAGCCTTCCGGCTCGTTGTCCGCGTTCCGCACGTACAGAAGCCTCCGGCTGTCGTCGAAGCCTGCGACATTGTTCCCGTAATCGCTCAATCCCACGTCCGGATCGAGCCACAGCGCGGCCATGATATTCCTCAGATCCGAATGGGGGCTCATGTTTCGGATCGAGTAATTGATAATGATGAAATCGTCACGGCTGTCCGTTGACCATTGATGCGATTTCTGACGCACGCGGATCATGATGTCCCCCGCCATTTCCTCCAGCGTGTCCGAGTACGTCACGCAGATGTCCTGGTCCGAGACGCCGGGACCGGACGTGAACGGCGTGCCCGGGACCCGGCGCCAGTCGTTCTCGTACCAGTCCGTTTGTAAAACCCAGGAATCATAGCCGTCGTGGCCGCCGATCCACAGCCCTCCGAACCCGAGATAACCCTCTCCCCCGGACGCCGGCCAGAATGCGGAAAGCGTTTCATCCCAGCCCCCTCCGCCTATCCCCGAACAATCCCAGATACGGATCGTCATGTTCCCGGCCTCATGCACAGCCGGTATCTCGATTTCCCGCGGCGCGTTCGACTCGATCGAATTGGATTGCCGGTCCGTCGCGCGGAAAGAGAACCCGACCGTCTCCCCCAGCTCAAAAAGGCCCCACTGAGCGCTCCAGATCCCGTCTCCCGCCGTGCTGTCCGCGCCCGAACCGCCGTCCGTCATGGAAAACGGACCGTACGACCGACCGTCGTGGTCCACCATGAAGGTCACCTCTTCGACGCCGGTCTCGTCATCCACCGCGGCCAGAACCCTGACCGGCCTGTGCGCACGGGTTCCCGGGAACGCTGCGCCGATCAGAACCGGCGGGGGATCCGGATCGGGTTCAGAACCGACCCGCCCCGCCCACAGCCGGTCCGGCTCG
Source organism: bacterium (assembly GCA_030372965.1). Classification (GTDB taxonomy): domain Bacteria; phylum Zhuqueibacterota; class QNDG01; order QNDG01; family DTFT01; genus JAFGAX01. The sequence continues at coordinate 6,482 of JAUCQC010000137.1, read as the reverse complement.
CTCCACCGGTCCGAAATGAACACGACGAACGGCACGTCGTCGTACAGGCAGGCGCCGCAGATCGCATTGACTCCCGCGTACCGGGTGAACGGAACCGGATCTCCCCACGCGCCGCCGGCCGCGGCCGTCCGGCATTCAACCGTGCTCTGGTCGTAATCGAATCCCGACTCGGACCAGTCCCGGACGCGCCTGTTATAGACCAGAATCAGGGAACCGTCCGCGGTCACGAGAGCCTGCGGGCTGAAGACAAAGTCGTTTTCTTCCGACACGGGTTCGGGATCGGTCCAGGTCACACCGCCGTCCGCGGAAACGCGTCCGTAAATGCGGCTCCCGTCCGCAGTTTTGTCCGTCATGAACAGCCTCAGGGATCCATCGGGCATCGCGGCCGCTGAAACGTCGGGCGGTTCCTCGTATGCCGTATCCAGAACGGATAGGTCGCCCCATGTCTCCCCTTCATCGTCGCTCGTAAACCACGCGACCTGGTGCACGCCATTCCATGAATACCCGCCCAGAAAACAAAAGACCCGTCCATCCCCGGCCTGTACCAGCGATGGCCGCGTATCGTCGAACATGCCCAGGCTCCTGGCTTGTGACCAGGTGACTCCGTTGTCGTCCGAGTGGACCATGTCGCACCAGTATTCCTCGCCCCCGATATCACCGTAATTAAAGGACATCCAAACCAGGATGATTCTTCCGCTTGCGGTTCTCAGGCCCGTCATGGCATACGGACTGCAATGATCCGCGACGAGCGTTCGATCCGTCCAGGTCATGCCGGAATCGGAGGTCCGCGAGGCATAAATGGAAAATTCGCTCCAGTGGGACGGGTACAGGATCATCAGGTCCCCGTTCTGGAGCTGGATCGGAGCCGCACAGTCGTATTCGACGTCCTCTTCCTGAAAGGGAAGCCTGAATATCTCCGTGAAACCCGGATCCGCATCGGTTCTCTGAGCGCGGGTCGAAGGCTGTGATATCCGGGATTCAGCCGTGCGCAGCGGGCCCTCCCGGAAAACGGCCTTTCCCTGCTTTGCGTTCCGGAGTGGGTGCCGCAGGGTCGTGCCGAAGGAAACAAGAACTGGAAGAATGACAGCGGCGATGGTCAGGCGGGAAATCGGCAACCGTATGAACATGTGTCTCCTCCCGGTTGAAGTGTCGAAATGATTATCAGATTAAATATAAGACCCAATCTTGGAATATAAAATGGAATATTTATGAGGTATGATACAGAATCCGATCTTGTTCGACCCGGTTCGTCAATTCATCTGGGCTCAGGCCCGCCGAAAAAAGACCTGCCGGGTTTCTTGAACCCGGCAGGTCCGGATTTTCAATATTCCGTCGCATGCGAGAGATCACTTCATCAGCACCATCTTCCGAACTGCCGTGAACTCCCCGGCCTGAATCCTGCAAAAGTACACACCGCTCCCGATTCCGGACGCGTTCCACTCCAGACGATGGAACCCCGCGGAGAAAAAGCGGTCCGCGAGCACCGCGACCTCGCGCCCCATCATGTCGTATACGCGAACCCTCACCCGGTCCGAAACAGGCAGACGGAATACGATGCATGTCGAGGGGTTGAAGGGGTTCGGATGGTTCTGCAATAAACTGTAACTTTCCGGAAGCGGCTCGCCGATCCGTTCGACCGGAGTCGATCCGTCCGGGTCATAGATGAATGAATCGGAACCGAAGTCGTTTTCCCAGTCCATCACCAGGGTCGTGAAATCCGTGACTTTCGCCTTTCCCTGGGTCTGGAGCCTTGCGAGAGGGACCAGGATGGAATCCTCGATCATGGGGAAGCTGTGGGGCGCGTTCAGTTCGCTCGGGGACAGATGCGTGGTGAGGGTCAGCATCGCGCCTGTTGGAACGGTTCCGGACGCGTACAGGCCGGTCAGCTCGCTCAGATACCGGATGAGGCTCCCGTACGTGTCGTCCCGCGACTCTTTATACTGCCCGACCGCGACGATGTTGCCGGCCGGATCGTGTTCAAAGAAGTGATCCCTGTCTTTCGGCCTCCACACGCCTGAGATATGGGGGTCATTGAGGTGGCTGGGCGTCCCGTGCCCCATCAGGATGCCGCCCTGCCAGACCGCCCAGGGGTACCGGGAACCGCGCGCCGGAACCCTGAATCGGTCCCAGCCCTGAAACTGCGGGAGCGAAGGATCCCAGATGTGGCCGCCCATGACCGTGCTCCCGCCTACTCCCAGCGAATCCAGAAGGTGCGCCACATCCGTGTAATTGTATCCCCCGTTCTCGTGGGAGTGCGGGTCGATGACGACACCCAGATCCTCCTTGAGGTGGCGGAAGAGGTTCTTGCCGCCGGTCGATGCCGTGACCGAGTCGGTTTCATACTCCAGCCCGGCCAGGAGGAAGGTCCAGTCCGGCTCGAACACCCACTGGAGTCCGTTCTTCCGGAACAGCTCGGCCGTGGCGATCATTTTCTGCCGCCAGATGAAATAGTTCTGCCGGGATTCCTCGGATCCCGGGGCGCCCGTCGGGCAGTTGTCCTCGATGTGGGTGAAAAGCACCACGTAGACCGGGGGCGGCGTATCCGCTGAGAATACCGGCTTTAAAACCGCCGTGAATGGAAAAACGAGGACAAGGAGACCGACGGCGATCATGCGTCGAAATGGGTTCATGACACCCGACCTCCATGGGGGATTGTACGCCGGCAATTTACGGAATTCTTTATGCATTTTCAACGATCAACCGCTGAAGATCGGCAGACGGATTGACCGGCGGCCCGGCTTCAGTTCCCGGGATTTTCACATGAAAAAACCTCCCGCAGGCTCACACATGCCTGCGGGAGGTCGATCACCCGTCAACAGAAGCGCCGGGCGCCTCCGAAGTGCCCGGCACTTGGTACTCTTATTCTTTAACGTGCGACGCACCTTCAAGGCGCGTCGCACGCGAAAGATCACTTCATCAACGCCATCTTCCTCACGGCCCTGTATTATTCGACCGGAACGCGAAAGACGGGCACGCCGCTCTCAGGAACGGATCCGGCCGGCGTGTCAGTGGGCGTTCAGCCACTCCGTCGCGGACTCGACGTCCTTGAAGTGGTTCACCTGCAGAACGGGTATTTCTTCGGCCTTTTCGTGCGCCTTGGACATGGTCATCTGCCCCAGAACGGCCTCGGGCACGACGAACGCGGCGCACTTGATGCCGAGCGAGATGGCGGTCGGAAACCACACGTCCTTGACGTATTCCGGCATGCCCTTGTCGTACACGGGAATCTGGCGCAGGTCGATGATGCATTTCTTCAGATGATGGTGCTTGACGAGCGCGAACTCGTGCTCCACGATCTTGACGAATTCCTGAAAGGGAACGAATTTCAGGAACTTCACCGAGAGGGTCATCGACTTGGGATCGGCCTTCACCTCGGCGTACTGGTTGATCAGGTCTTCCATTCTTTCTTTTCCTTTCGTTTTAAACGCCAAAAAGAGCCCTCGGGCTTTCCCCGTTATGACGGACGGCGCCGCATCGGGTATTTCGTGTTTTTTCCCGCCGGCATCCGTCCGCCGGAAGAGCGCCTGGCACTTTTTACGTGCCCGGCGCTCTCAGACGTCACTTCATCAGCACCATCTTCCGAACGGCCGTGTGCGAACCGGACTGAATCCTGCAGAAGTACACGCCGCTCCCGAATCCGGACGCGTTCCATTCCAGACGATGGGACCCTGCAGGCATGAACCGGTCAGCAAGCACGGCCACCTCCCGTCCCGTGACATCGTACACTTTCACAATCACAGCGCCCGAAACAGGCAGACGGAACCCGATGAGCGTCGCGGGATTGAACGGATTCGGATGGTTCTGGTCGAGTCCGAAAGAAAGCGGCAGGCCCGCTGAAGACGAATGATCCACCGCCGTCAACCCGCCCAGGCGGCGGTAGACGGCAAGCATGGTGTCCGCGTTCGCCCGCAAATCCTCGAGCCCGCTTCCCAGAACGATTCCGAACGACACTGCGAACGAATCGCCCGAAGCCAGGGAGAAGGGCGGGGCGGACAGGACAAGCTGGTAATCGGCCGTGTCGCCCGCCGCGCGGACCGCGCCCCCGGCCAGCAGGCGGTACCGGGTGCCGTCGTCGCCCGCGTCGAAATCCGGGTCCGATTCGCCAAGCGCGGCCGCGGAGTGCGGGGCCTTGGCCGGCCCCAGCATGCGGAACCCGAACCAGCCGGCTGTTTCGTCCGCGGCGTTGCGCAGAATCAGCAGGCCCCGTGACGCGTCGTACGACGGAAGGTTGTTCTCCCAGTCGCTCCACGGAACGTCCGGGTCGAGCCACACGCCCGCGAACAGGCTGTCCAGGTCCCCGCTGTCGCCCGTGTTGCGGACGGAATAATTGAAAATGACGAAATCGTCCCTGGACGGGTCCGCCCACTGAAACGACTTCTGGCGCACGGCGAGACCGATGGGGTTTTCGTTCCACTCGCTGGTGTCCGCGTACGTCATCGTCACGTCCTGGTCCGACACGCCCGGGCCGAGGGTGAACGGCGTTCCCTGCACCCGGACCCAGTCCCCTGAATTCCAGTCCACGCTCGAAACCCGTTTCTCGCCGCCGACGTCCGCGCCCAGCCAGAACCCTCCGTAGTACAGGTACCCCCGGCCGTCGGTCACGGGCCAGAACGCGGACTGCTCCTCCATGTCCGGGCTGCCGATCGAACCGTCCTCCCCGACATTCAGGACCATGGCGCCCGCGTCGTGCACGGCGGGGGCCCTGAACGTCCACGTGCGGGTGTCGACGGTGTTGCCGCCGTCGTCCCGCAGGTGAAAGGCGAATCCAACGCGCTGGCCCGGATCGAACGGCCCCACGGCCGCGCCCCAGATGCCGTCGGATGCGAGACTGTCCCAGGTCAAGCCGTCGTCGCGCATGGCGAACGGGCCCTCCTGCACGCCGGGGGTCCGCTCCATCGTGTAGGTCACCTCCGACACCGCGGATTCGTCGAACGCCCAGGCCAGAAGCGTGACCGGACGGCCCGAACGGAACGGGGCGAGCGTCGATCCTGCGAAGGCCGGAGGCGGGTTCACGTCCTCGCTCTTCCCGGCCTGGCCGTAATAGAGCTGTGAACGGGCGCCCCAGCGGTCCGACGCGAACACGATGAACGGCTTGCCCTCCCGCGGGCAGACGTTCGACAGCTCGTCCCGTCCCGCGTAGGACGTGAACGGCTCGGGGGCGCCCCACGCGAGCGTCTCCGGGGAATAATTCATGATCTCGATCGAGCTCCGGGTGTAATCGAAGGTGCTCTGCCACAGGTAACGGCCCTGCCGCGTGTAGACCAAAATCTGCGAACCGTCTCCGTTCATGAACGCGCGGGGATGCGTCGCGTACGCGTCCGGGTCGGTGACCAGCACCGGCGGGTCGGTCCATTCCCCGCCGGCCAGAAGCGCCCTCGCCCAGATGCCGCTCACCTCCCAGTCGCCGTCGTCGTACATCGCGATGACCGGCATTCCGGGTTCAGACGCGAGCGTCACTTCGGAGGCCCACCAGCCCGTGGTCGGGAGCGCGGCTTCGGGGCCCCAGGTTTCCCCGCCGTCCTCGCTGATCCGGTACAGGGTCTCGAAGGAATCCCACTCCCAGGTGCGGCTGTAAAAGAGCCACAGCCTGCCGTCCGCGGACTGCGTGACCGTCGGGCTGAACAGAATGCCGGCCTCCTCGATCACGGACGGTTCGGACCAGGTCAGGCCGTCGTCGTCCGAGTGCGCGCGCATGATCCGCGTGGCGTCCCCCCACTCCCGCCACACGGCGATGACGCGGCCTTCCGCGGTCCGGATGCCGCTGATCTGATCTGGAGATTCGGCGTCCGCGACGTCCGCCGGGTCCTGCCAGGTGGCGCCGTTGTCCGCGCTCCGGGCGCTCTGGATTTTCCAGACCCAGTCGGACGTGTACACGACCATGATGTCGCCCGAGCCGGTGATCACCGGAAAACCCGAGGAATACTCGAAAAAATCGTCGAGAACGGGCAGACGGGAGATCCGCGAGAGGTCTGCGGGACGGCCAGGCTTCCGCGGGCCCGAAAGGCTTGATTTTATGGAAAAAACGTTATCAGGGCGTCCCGGCTGAACGGCCCTGCGCGACTCCGATTTTTCGGCTTTGCGGTGTTGCCTGAGGTCGGGCCTTGGCCTCTCACGCGGACCGGCCGAAAGCATTGCCGGTATTAGAGTTGCGGCCAGAACCCCCCCAAAAAGCGCGTACCGCCTTTTCATGTTGCACCTCTTTCATGATAATATGAATGCGCGACAGGAGCTAATTTCAATATCTTATCTGCGCGGAACTAGCAGAGAATTGAGGGCAAAGGTCGGGCCAAGAAGGGGATGAAATAAAACGTGCTACACACTCGGTAAGTGCGTAGCACGTTCAAACATCAAATCAATGTGACTCGCCGAAAAAAACGGCAGATGCAATCAAGAAAATTATATAAGGCTTTCTACCTATTGACACTGTCTCTTATACACATCTGACGCTGCCGACGAGTTCCGAACGGTGTAGATCTCGGTGG
>JAUCQC010000136.1 GCA_030372965.1 bacterium | reverse complement strand
CGGAACTCGTCGGCAGCGTCAGATGTGTATAAGAGACAGTCCCCCGGCCTGTTTTGAGCAGTTCCGCTCGGCATTCGGGGCACGCGGACAGATGCTGTTCCAGCTCCCGTCCGGACGCTTCGTCCAGTTCGCCCGGCCTGCTCAGGAACATCCATTCCCTGTAACGTCGGCACTTCATTGTTTTCTTTCCCCTTTTTCCAGAGCCTCGAACCTCGCGGCCAGGGCTTTCCGGCCGAGGCACAGGTTGCTGATCACCGCGCGCCTGGACATGCCGAGGGCTCCGGCTGTCTCCTCGACACTCATGTCCTGAACGTCCCGGAGCACGAACACCATTCTCTGCTTCGGAGGCAGGTCCGGGATGAATCGCTCCATCCATTGGACCAGGTCGCGGTCCTCGATACCGCGGCCCGGGTCGTCATCCGAGGCGAGCCGTTCCTCCACCGCGGGTCTCCATTCCCCGGCCCGTTTCCGGTCCGCGGACTTCAGGCGGTCCAGGCAGACATTGGCGGTGATCCGGTTCAGCCAGGCGGGAAAAGGCCTGGCCGCGTCGAAACGGTCCAGGCTGCGCCAGACCCGGATAAACGCCTCCTGCACCGCGTCCTCCGCGTCCGCCCGCCGTCCCAGGGTCCGCAACGCCAGGCTGTACGCCGTTCCCTGGTGCCTTTCCACGATCCTTCGGAAGGCGTCCTCGTCGCCGGTCCGCGCCAGAAGCATCAATTCCGTGTCCGTCTTTTCCAACGGCCTTCCCGCGTTTGGGTGTGTCAGCGGACGCCATCCTGGCGTCTATACAGGATACGACTGAAAAGCCTTTTGGTCAAACACAATTTCAGGCCGGGGCCTGTTTTTCGCTTGACTATTTGAAAGGTTTGCCCTATACTAAAGCAGGGAGCAAGCCTCTTTGTTTCTGCCCCGGTGAGGGATTCTCTGAATGGCCCAGAAAACCATCCTGTTGGTGGAAGACGACCCCAACGACGAAGGCCTGACCGTGCGCGCCCTGGCCTCGGACCCGGACCGGCCGGGCGTCGCCGTGGCCCGGAACGGCCGGGAAGCGCTCGATTTCCTGTTCCGCCGGACCGAAACCGAGTCCGGCGCGGTGCGCCTCGGCCCGCTGCACCTCGTGCTTCTAGACATCGGGCTCCCGGGCATGGACGGCCTGGAAGTGCTGCGCCGCATCCGGTCGCACGAAAAGACCCGCCACCTGCCGGTGGTCGTGTTCACGTCCTCGGAATCGGGAAAAGACTGGGCGGAGAGCTACCGCCTGGGCGCGAACAGCGTGGTGCGCAAGTCCCCTGACGCGTCGCAGTTCGAGGCCGATGTGCGCCAGCTCGCGGGATACTGGCTCACGGTGAACATGCCTTCGCCGATCGGCGTCCGGGAGGCATCGTGAATCCCGAACTGCGCGTTCTGCTCGTGGAGGACTCGGAGGACGACGCTTTTCTCCTGATGAACGCCCTCGAAAGAGGCGGAATCAAGCCGACCGTTTCGCGCGTGGAGACGGCCGAGGCCATGCGGGCGGCCCTGGACACGCAGGAATGGGACGTGGTGATCTCGGATTACTTCATGCCCCGTTTCAGCGGCACGGACGCGCTCGCCGTGCTCAAGGCGAAGGGGCTTGACCTGCCTTTTCTCATCGTCTCGGGCGCGGTCGAGGAGGAAACCGCGGTTCTGGCCATGCGCGCCGGCGCCCACGACTACATCATGAAGGACAATCTCGCGCGGCTGATCCCAGTCATCGAGCGGGAGCGCCGCGAGGCGGAAATGCGCCGGAACCAGAGGCGCATCGAGGAGGAGAAGCGCAAGATCGAGGCCCAGCTCTTCCAGTCCCGCAAGATGGAGGCCATCGGCCGCCTGACCGGCGGCGTGGCCCACGACTTCAACAACATCCTCACCGCGATCCGCGGGTACACCGACCTGGCCATCCGCCACGCGGAGCCGGGCTCCTCCCTGCACGCCGATCTCTCCGAGGTGCAGACCGCGGTCGACCGGGCCGCGGGCCTCACCCGCCAGCTCCTCCTCTTCAGCCGCTGCCAGCCGATGGAATTCGAGCCGGTCGACGTGAACAAGTCGATCCGGAACCTGCTGGCCATGCTCCGCCGAATTCTCGGGGAGGACGTGCAGGTCGCGTACGAACTGGCGGAGGAGCCGCTGATCGCGATCGCGGACCCCACCTCGGTCGAGCAGATGCTGATGAACCTGGTCGTGAACAGCCGCGACGCCATGCCCGAAGGCGGCACGATCCGGATACGAACGGAATCCGTGTCGCTCAAGCCGGCCGACGTGCGGAAAATGCCGGACGGCCGGCCCGGCCGTTTCATCCGGATGTCCGTGTCCGACACGGGATCGGGAATGGACGCCTCGGTGATCGAGCACATCTTCGAGCCGTTTTTCACGACCAAGGACATGGGCAAGGGGAGCGGCCTGGGGCTGTCTGTGGTGTACGGAATCGTGCAGCAGCACAAGGGGTGGATCACCGTGGACAGCCGGCCCGGCAAGGGGTCGGACTTCGACATCTTCCTGCCCCGCTCGGACGTCGCGCCGAAATCGCAGACGCCGGCCGGTCCCGCGGCTTCGGCGGTCAGGGGCCGCGGCGAACGCATCCTCCTCATCGAGGACGAGGAGAGCGTGCTGAATTTCACCCTGCGGTCGCTCGAGGACAACGGGTACCGGGTTTACGCCGCGTCCGGAGAGAAGGACGCCCTGGACCTGTTCGCGGCCCAGCAGGGCGACTTTCACCTCGTCTTCACGGACGTGGTCCTGCCCAACACGACCGGGCTCAAGCTCATCGAGAGGATGGCCGCTGAAAAACCCGGGCTCCGCGTGCTCTTTTCGAGCGGATACACGGACACCAAGTCGCAGTGGAAAATCATCGAGGAAAAGGGATACCCGTTTCTGCAGAAGCCGTATTCGCTGAATCACCTGCTGAAAACGGTGCATGAAGTGTTAAGCAGGAAAAAATAGTTCAAAGTTCAAGGTTAAAGGTTCAAAGATCAAAATTGTAGGTCCGATATGCCGAGCATCCCCACAGCGAGGCTATCGGACATTTTTTTTAAAACGTCTGAGAGGACAGAAAAACGGGCCGTTTCAAAAAAAAGTCCTTTGAACTTTGAACCTTGAACTTTGAACTAATATATCAACTCTGAAGATTTTCAGATTCAACCAAACCTCCCACCTCCGAAATATCCGTCAGCACCTTCCACGCTCCGTCGAACCTCCCGCCCCGCGAAAGCCCGCGGGGGATGACGACGCACCGGATGCCGGCCGCGACCGCGGACGCCAGGCCCCGCTCCGAATCCTCAACCACGAGGCATTCAGCCGCGGACTGTCCGGACCTCTCCAGCGCCATGAGATAGGGATCCGGATCGGGCTTGTACCGGACCGTGTCCTCCGAGTCGATCACGAAGTCGATGAACGGCAGAATGCCGGTCTTCTGATGGATGAGGCGGAAGTGCTCGCGCCTGGAGCTGGTCACGATCGCCATGGCCACGCGGCCGGCCAGGCGGCGAACCGTTTCCAGCGCGCCGGGAACCACGATGTCGGATTCTGAGAGGAGCGACGAATAGACTGCGTTCCGCTCCCGTTTCAGATCCGGAATCCCGGACTCGGGGAATCCCCGCTCGACGGCCAGGCGCCACGGGCCCGTGGCCCGGACCATCAGGGTTTCGACGAATGTTTTCTCGGACAGTTCCACGCCGGCGCCCCCGAGGACGCGCCGCGTGGCCTCGAAATAAAGCCGCTCGGTGTCGACGAGAACGCCGTCGTTGTCCCAGAATATGGCTTTGATCATGATTGTCCGCCGCTGAAAGAGTCAAGTGCCCGGCACTTCCGCCCCGGCCGCCTCCCCTGGATCCCCGATAACAGAATTCGGGGATGACATTGGTTGAAATGAATGCATTACCCTATTCATTCATCTGTATCCGTGCAAATCCGTACCATCCGTCCAATCCGTGTTCCATCCCATGCATAAAAAAACCCCGGCAGGCTCGCGCCGCCGGGGAATGGCCTCGTTCCGGGAAGATTCAGTTGGGATACACGCTGATCACGCGGCGTCCGCCGAGATTCTCGAACTTCACCTTGCCGTCCGCTGTGGCGAACAGGGTGCAGTCGCCGCCCTTCATCACATTGACGCCCGGGTGGAACTTTGTGCCCTTCTGGCGCATGAGAATGTTCCCGGCTTTCACGGCCTGGCCGCCGAAGCGTTTCACGCCCAGCCTCTGCGATTGGCTGTCACGCCCGTTTTTGGAACTGCCGACGCCTTTTTTATGTGCCATGACGGAATCTCCGTGTTATTCTGGGTTGAAGCGCCGGTTCAGGCGCTGATCTTGTCGATCCGGATTTCGGTGTAAGGCTGTCTGTGGCCGCGTTTCAGCTGATAGTTCTTCCGGCGTTTCTTCTTGAAAATCATGACCTTATCGGCCTTGCCGTGCGAAACGACCGTGGCTTCGACCTTCGCGCCCGGAACCATCGGACATCCGACTTTGACCTGGTCACCGTCGGCAACCAGCAGAACCTTGTCGATCAGCACGGATTTGCCCGGCTCGGTTTCAATCGTGGGAACGCGCAGGGTCGATTTTTCCTCGACTTTCCATTGCATCCCGCCCAATTCCATGATGGCGTACATGAGTGAAAAGAACCTCCTTTGGGAGCGGTGGTAAAGAACGACACCGCCATAAGCGGCGGGGTATCGCAAGAAACTTGGATGATGGGCGCCGTGAGCGGCGTTGAATCAGACCCGTCGGAGCGGCCAGAAGCCTAATCTCCGATCATTCGGAAAAATGGGAGCCAGAACGAAAAGGCTTCTGGCCGCCCGATCTAAAAAGCCATGTAATTTAATGAATTGACCTCAGGATGTCAAGCCGAAAAAGCGCCGCCATCCCTTTTTCCCTTCCTTTTTCTCCTCCCCGGCGGGCGCGCAGGTGAAGTCCTCCTCCCGCTGGCTCTCGTCCCGGACCAGCTTGATCATGACCAGGTACCTGGCCATGAACTGCTTCACGCGGCTCTTCATCCCCCCCTCGGAAAGATAATCGGCCAGTTCGGGGTGGACCTTCATCACGAGGCGCCGCGCCCCGCTCTCGGTCTTGACCTGCTGGATGCGGCGCTCGATCTGGGTGATCAGCATGCTCTTGGTCGGCACGCGGCCGAGGCCCTCGCACCGCGGGCAGTTCTCGCTGAGCCGTGCGAACAGGCTGGGCCGGACGCGCTCGCGGGTGAGCGACACGAGCCCGAAATCGTTCATCGGCAGGATGTCGAACACGGCCTGGTCCTTCTTCAGCTCCTTGTGCAGTTCGTTCACGATGCGCTTGCGGAGCTTGTCGTTGCGCAGGTCGATGAAGTCGATCGTGACGATGCCGCCGATGTCGCGGAGCCGGAGCTGGCGCCCGATTTCGCGGGCCGCCTCGAGGTCGGTCTCGTAGGCGTTGATCTCCTGGTCCCGGTGGCCGACGGAGCGGCCGCTGTTCACGTCGATCACCGTCATGGCCTCGGTCTGGTCGAAGATGACCGACCCGCCGCGCCTCAGCCAGATCTTGCGCGCCAGGCTCCGCTCGATCTGCTCCTCGACCTTGAACCGGTCGAACACCGGCACGTGGTCGCGGTACAGCTCGACCTTGGGCAGGAGGCTCGGAGACACCTCGGCCAGATACTCGCGTATCTCGGCGTGCAGTTTCCTGGAGTCGACCACCACGCGGGTGATGTCGGGCGTGAACAGGTCGCGCATGATGCTCGACGTCATGCCCATGTCCTTGTGCAGGAGCACGGGCGCGCGGTTCGCCTTGGCGGTCTCCTCGATCTGCCGCCAGGTCTGCGTCAGGTGGTCCAGGTCGGCCTTGAGGGTCTCGAAATCCTTGCCCGCGGCCACGGTGCGCACGATCAGCCCGCACCCCTGGGGGCAGAGCTGGCGCGCGATTTTGCGGAGCCGGTGACGCTCGTGGTCGCTCTCGATCTTCTTGGACACGCCGACCGTGGAGTCGTTCGGGACGAGGACGCAGAACCGGCCGGGCAGGGACACCATGGCCGTGAGCCGCGCGCCCTTGGTGCTGATGGGCTCCTTGGCGACCTGGACGATGATCTCCTGGCCGGGCCTCAGGTGGAATGAACGGCGGTCATGGCGCGGCCCCCCGCTTCGCCCGCCGCCCTGGCCGCTTTGTCCTCCCTGTCCGCCTTGCCCTCCCTGCACTCCCTGTCCGCCCTGACCTCCGCGTCTGCCCCGTCCGCCGCGGCGCCGGGGCCTCCGCCCTGTCTCTTATACACA